>JBJFCM010000102.1:0-2677 GCA_051888955.1 Lachnospiraceae bacterium
AGAGCTGGCTTCTAACGGTTATGTGGTGGCAAGTATCGGACATCCTTACCATGCAATGTATGTAAAGGATGTGAATGGTAAGGTCACGATAGCGGACATGAATTTTGTGAATCAGATTTATGCGGACAACGGAACAGATGATCCTGAAGCAGAAGCAAGGAATTTTGCATACAGCAAGGAGTGGATGGCAATCAGGACCGGAGATGAAAACTTTGTGCTGGATACGATTCTGGAAAAGGCGGCAGCGAAAGAAGAAGGGCCGTTTGCGAGCGTGAATGCAGAAAAAATCGGACTGTTCGGGCATTCCATGGGTGGGGCCTCATCCGTGCAGTTGGGCAGGGAGAGAGAGGACATTGACGCCGTCATTGACCTGGAGGGGACTATGTTTGGGGAATATGCAGGGCTTGACAACGGCATTTATTCCTTTAATCCGGAACCTTACCCGGTGCCGCTTTTGGATGTGAATTCCCGTTCAGTGGACAGTCAGGCGAGAGAACTGCCCCAGGGGCAGACCTATGTGAATTTTTATGTGGGAGAGCATGCCGCTGATTATCATTATGTAATATTTGAGGATGCCGGACATCTGAATTTCACGGATTTACCCCTGGTATCACCATTCCTTGCCGGGATGCTGGGAGTTGGGGATGTGGATGCCGGTGAATGCATAGAAAACGTGAATGAAATGGTGCTGCACTTTTTTGACAGATATTTAAAGGGAAATGAAGAGGCAACATGGCAATTGGTTTATTAAAGCTTGGAGGAAAAACGGAGCATGAAGGTAAAAGTCCGTAAAATACAGCAAAAGGAAGAGGAACAGGTAGTTATTGAATGTGTGGAAATCACCCAGGAAATACGGGATATCTATTCCTATGCGCTGGCAAAGGGAGAGGAACTTTCCGGCGTGACCGAGGGGCGTATCTGTCGGTTCAGGCTGGAGGATGTGTGCTATTTTGAAGCATTGGACGAAAAGGTTTTTGCTTATACGAAGGAGCAGGTATATGAGCTGAAAGCGAGGCTCTATGAAGTGGAGCAGGCATACAAGCCCTGCCATTTCATCCGGTGCTCCAAGTCCATGGTTCTAAATCTCATGCTTTTAGAGGGAATCAGCCCTGCATTAAACGGCCGCTTTTTTGCACATATGAAAAACGGGGAAAAAATCATTATTTCCAGGCAGTATGTGCCGGAACTGAAACAGATGGTAATGGGAAAGTGAGGTAAGGCAGGGTATGAAGAAAAATTCGTGGATTGATTCTATAATGACCTTTTTTGTATGTACTGCATGTATCTGTATCCTGGAGGGAATTTTAGGAATGATATTCATGCCGGAGATTCAATTTGGCTATGACGCCTTCTTCTCTCCGCCGCTTTTCGGGCTGTTCTCCGTGCTTTTCGGTGTCGTGAACTATTCTAAAAGGGAGCTTGGGGTAAAGGAGGTACTGTTTCGAAGGGTAATTCATCTTTTGCTGATAGAGGGACTGGTGTTTGGACTAAATTATATGGCGGGCGCTATTTTTCCAGCCTTTATGGCAATTGCCTTGTTTTTTTCCATTGCGGTTGTATTCGTCATGGTCTATGTCGTGCTCTATCTGTATGACAGAAAAAGTGCAGAACTGTTTAATCAGGAACTGAGAAAATTTCAAGAGCAGTGTCAATGATTTGTTTTTGATTGGGATAAAAGAGGGTATTTATGCCCTCTTTTTTGTGCATTTAAAAGCCTCAAAAATGCATTCTGGGGAAGGAGGTATTGCAGTATGGCTGAAATTCGGTAGAATGGAATAAGAGGAGGGAAGGGACATGAAGGTAAGCATGCAGCAGATTACGGAGGGAGAGGAAGAAATCATAATCCGCTATAAAGAGATGAATGCCGGGATAGAAGCCATCCTGCATCTGGTGGAAGGACAGGAAAGAAAGCTTGCCGGAACCAGAGAGGAATGTAGTGGGCAGGTATTCCTGCTTGCGCCCGGTGACATTTTCTATTTTGAAAGTGTGGATGGAAAAGTATATGCCTATCTGAGGGACGGTGTTTACCGTATACAGGAGAGCCTGAATGAGCTATTGGGGATTTTGGCGAACAGAGGATTTTTCAGATGCTCCCGGACGATGGTGGTAAATATTTATAAGATGGAGACCTTAAAAAGCGAACCGGGCAACAGGATACTGGCGGCTTTAAGTAATGGGGAAAACATTATGATATCCAGAAAATACGCAAAGGACTTAAGAGCGATATTAAAAAGGGGGAGAAAGTAATATGAAGAGAAAGACAGCGTGGGAGCGCTTTAAGCGTTATCTTGAGGTGGAAATCGGAATAGAATATAAGGCATGCCTGTATTTTTACTGCATTCTCTTTTTTTACTGCTGCTATCAGCTTTGGCAAAGGTCAAGTACAGCTAGTATTCTGCACATGGCAGAGATGATTGCCACTACCTATGTGATGGGTTATGTGCAGGTTTATCTCTTTGGTAATTTTGATGAGGCAGAGCATGTGGGCAGAAGGGAGATAGCAGGAGGGCTGGTATGCACGGCAATTTATACCGCCCTGAGTTTCCTTTTCGGGTGGTTTGATAAAAAGATAGGCATGACGATTGGGTTTGCGCTATTCTGGCTGTTTGCATATCTATGTGCATTTATCATAAATAAAATAAAGCGGGATGGGGATACCAGACAGCTTAACAATATG
>JBJFCM010000103.1:0-3694 GCA_051888955.1 Lachnospiraceae bacterium
ACCTTCCTCTGCACTCTGCGCATTCCGGTCCCGGTTTATATCCTTCCATCTCTATTTCATAACCACTCTCTTAAAATTCTTCTTTCCTCTTCTGACTACCAGGCCATCTCCTGCAAACTGTTCGGGTGCATACACAGTCTTGATGTCGGTGACTTTCTCGTCAGCAACGGTAACACCGCCCTGCTCAACGGCACGTCTTGCTTCGGATCTGGAAGCCGTAAGACCTGCTTTTACCAGTACCCCCATAATATCGATAGTACCGTTGATAAAATCCTCTTCTGTAAGTGCTGCTTCCGGCATTTCTGCTGCATTGCCGCCTGCGAAGAGCGCTCTGGCACTCTCCTGTGCCTTTGTGGCCTCTTCTTCTCCATGAACCAGCTTGGTCAGCTCATAAGCCAGAATTTCTTTGGCTGTATTCAACTGCGCGCCTTCCCACTTATCCATCTCATCAATCTGCTCTAAAGGCAGGAAGGTCAGCATACGCAGACATTTACATACGTCAGCATCTGCAACGTTTCTCCAATACTGATAAAATTCAAAAGGTGAGGTCTTGTTCGGGTCTAACCATACAGCACCCTTCTGGGTCTTACCCATCTTCTTGCCCTCAGAGTTTAAGAGCAGGGTAATGGTCATGGCATAAGCATCCTTACCCAGCTTTCTGCGGATAAGCTCCGTACCGCCAAGCATGTTGCTCCACTGGTCGTCTCCGCCAAACTGCATATTGCAGCCATATCTCTCATACAAGGAAAGGAAATCGTAGCTCTGCATGATCATGTAGTTGAACTCCAAAAAGCTCAATCCCTTTTCCATACGCTGCTTATAGCACTCTGCGGTAAGCATACGATTTACGGAAAAATGAGCGCCTACATCACGAAGGAAATCAATATAATTCAAGCCTAACAGCCAGTCCGCATTGTTGACCATCAAAGCCTTACCATCTGAAAAGTCGATAAAGCGGCTCATCTGCTTTTTGAAGCACTCGCAGTTGTGGGCAATGGTCTCCTTCGTCATCATGGTACGCATATCACTTCTGCCGGAAGGGTCACCAATCATGGCAGTACCGCCCCCAATCAGTGCAATGGGCTTATTGCCTGCCATCTGTAATCTCTTCATCAGGCAAAGTGCCATAAAATGTCCTACGTGAAGGCTGTCAGCCGTAGGGTCGAAACCAATATAAAAGGTAGCTTTGCCGTTGTTAATCAGCTCCTTAATTTCCTCTTCGTCTGTCAACTGTGCAAGAAGTCCTCTTGCTTTTAATTCCTCAAAAACTGTCATTTTTATCCTCATTTCTGCGAAGTATCCTCCGCTTTTACTTATATCCTGAATTCTGCCGTCAGCTTTCTATCGACAGTCAGCTTTTACTTATTTACCATCAGCTTCACCATAGCCTGATTGAGCCCATCCACCGTCAGCTTATACATGGGGAACAGTCCCTTCACTGCGGTCTCCGCTTCTCTCCAGGGCGCATGGCCCGGCGCCATCTTGGGATTGAGCCAGACCACCTTTTTATAATGCTTCTTTACAAGGTTCAGCCATTCCCAGCCGGATAAGCCACCGTTTGGTCCCCGGTAATTGCCGGTATCGGAATAAAGCTCCTCAGGTGCCATAGCGGCATCTCCGACAATGATTACCTTATAATCACTGTCCAGATTGCGGAACATCCAGTCCGTGTCTATCCAGTCCCCATTCTCACATTCGGGCGTCTTGTAAAGCTTGCTGTAAATACAGTTGTGGAAATAATAGGTCTTGACATCCTTATAATGATTGGATTTGTGTACCGCCTGGAACAAATCATTCAGTAACGAACTGAATGGTATCATGGTGCCTCCCGAATCCATCAAAAGAAGCAGCTTTACTGCATTTTTCCTGGGCTTCTGCATTACAATCTGCAGGCAGCCGCCATTGTTGCAGGTCTTATCCACCGTTCCGTTGATGTCCAGCTCCGTCTCCGGAATATCCAGTCTGGATGAAAACTGCCTGAGTTTTCTGAAGGCCATCTGGAACTGCCTGTTATCCAGCACCCTGTCATCCCTGAAATCCCGATACTTGCGTTCTCCGATAACCGCAAATGCGGACTGGTGCCCGGTCTTGCCGCCAACTCTGAGACCACCCACATTGCCGCCGCTGCTTCCGAAAGAGGTCTTGCCCATGCTGCCGATCCAGAAGCTTCCGCCATTGTGCTCGCTGTCCTGGTCCCGAAGCCTTTCCCTGAACTTCTGCTGGATTTCTTCCTGATCCATATGAACCTGCAAATCCTCCAGTTCATTTAATTGCGACCGGGTCTCCTCATCCGCAAGCTCCTGTAAGTCACTCTTATCCAGCCAGCGAAGCATCTGGGAAGTAATCTCCTTCTCATGCTGTGTGGCCTTAAAGCACTCATCAAAGGCCATATCGAATTTGTCAAAGTCCGTCTCGCTCTTTACCAGAATCATGCGGGCAACATAATAAAACTGTGTCAGACTGCTCCCACATAAATCCTTTTCCAACGCTTCCTGCAAGGTCAAAAATTCCCCCAGCGTCACATGCAGTCCCTTATCCCGCAGACTGTGAAAAAATTTTGTAAACATATAGACCTGCCTTTCCTGTAAAGTCTGTGTTTATCTGTACTTTTTTACAGCTGGTTCGCATTATGACGCACCGTTTCCAAATCTTCATCCTTTTTCACGACCACGCCGATAAACGGCAGGGCGCTCTTAATCCTGTCAGCAGGAATTCCGCCAAGCTGTAAGGCATTGATCCAGTCAATCAGTTCAGAAGTGCTGGGCTTTTTACGGATATCCCGCAGGGAGCGGATACTGTAGAACACCTCCATAGCGTTCTTTAAGAGATTCTCCTCCACGTTGGGATAGTGCACTCTTACGATTTCTTCCATCAGTGCATCATCCGGGAAATCAATATAGTGGAAAATACAGCGGCGCAAAAATGCATCCGGCAGTTCCTTTTCCGCATTGGAGGTGATAATAACGATGGGTCTGTGCTTTGCTTTTACGGTACGCTTGGTCTCGTTGATGTAGAACTCCATCTGGTCTAACTCCCATAAAAGGTCATTGGGAAATTCCAAATCCGCCTTGTCAATCTCATCAATCAGAAGCACCACCTGCTCATCGCTGTCAAAGGCTTCTCCTAACTTTCCTAATTTAATATATTTGGAAATATCATCCACACCCTCTTCCCCAAACTGTCCGTCATAAAGACGCTGTATGGTATCGTACACATAAAGTCCTTCCTGTGCCTTGGTCGTAGACTTGATATTCCAGATAATCAGCTTTTTCCCTAAAGACTTAGCTACGGCTTCCGCTAACATGGTCTTGCCGGTTCCCGGCTCACCCTTGATCAAAAGCGGTTTTTTTAATGCAATCGCCACATTGACGCTGGCCATCAGTTCTTCACTTGCCACATATTCGCTACTTCCGGTAAAGCCTGATTCCTTAAATTGTTCGCTCATATTCCATTCCTTTCAGTTGAAAAATTCTCATTAACATGTTACGATATTCTTGTTGTAAAATCAAGGAATTTATGGAGAAAACATTATGATTAAAGATTTATTTGAAGCTGGGAAGCCTACTCTTTCCTTTGAGGTGTTCCCGCCTAAAAAGGATGCGGATTTTGATACCGCATATGACACATTAAATGCATTGGGCGCATTAAAGCCCGATTTTATCAGCGTGACCTATGGTGCCGGTGGCAGCAAGTC
>JBJFCM010000103.1:3794-6267 GCA_051888955.1 Lachnospiraceae bacterium
TGCAATGTGCCGGTGCCTGCTATCCCGAAAAGCACTTTGAGTGCTTCAGCAGAGAAACTGACTTATTGAATCTTAAATTAAAACAGGACGCCGGAGCAGATTTTCTTATCTCCCAGCTCTTCTTTGACAATGACTATTTTTATGATTTCATGGAGCGCGCCATCAAAAAAGGAATTACGGTGCCCATTTGCGCCGGTATCATGCCTGTTACCGCTGCTAACCAGTTAGGTACTACTATTTCTCTCTCCGGCTCATCTATTCCGAAAGCCTTTTCCGATTTGATTGCCACCTACGGCGACAATCCGGAGGATATGCGCAAGGCCGGTATCGACTATGCCATCCGGCAGATCCTTGACCTGAGGGCCAACGGTGTAAAGGATATCCATATCTACACCATGAACAAGCCCAAGATGGCAGCGGAGATTGTAAAAGGAATACAGTAAAAAATAGGTGCAGTTTTGTAACTGCACCTATTTTTTTATCTCTCTACTCTTCCCACTGGTCATCCGAGCTCTCAATCTTTTTATCCCGCAGCATCAAATCCTTCACTGCTTCGTCAGCGGGCTTTCCTTCAAACAGCACCTTGTTTACCTGCTCGATAATAGGCAACTGTACCTGGTACTTCTCTGCCAGTTCCATGGCTGCTTTGGCAGAATATACACCTTCCACCACCATTTTTACCTCGGCCATGGCTTCCTCCATGGTTTTGCCCTGCCCGATCAGGATACCGGCACGGCGATTTCTGGAATGCATGGAAGCGCAGGTAACAATCAGGTCTCCGATACCGGTCAGACCACAGAAGGTTTCAAACCGGGCGCCCATTGCCACACCCAGTCTGGCAATTTCGATAATACCTCTGGTAATCAGTGCAGCCTTGGTATTGTCTCCGTAGCCCAGCCCGTCAGCGATGCCTGCCGCAAGGGCAACCACGTTTTTCAGGGACCCGCCCAGTTCTATTCCCAAAACATCTGAGCTGGTGTAGACACGAAATACATCATTCATAAATATATTCTGCAAATATTCCGCAGTAGCTCTCTTTTTCGCACCTACTACGATAGTGGTAGGAATGCCCCGGCCTACCTCTTCTGCATGAGAAGGTCCTGATAACACTGCCACAACTGCCTGCGGAACTTCTTCTTCAATAATCTCAGATAAGGTCATCAGCGTATGCTCTTCAATGCCCTTTGCCACATTGACGATAATCTGCCCCTCTGCCACGACTTCCTTTAACAGCTTAGAGGTGCTCCTGGTATAGGGAGACGGTACTGCCAATACCAGAACATCTTTTCCCTCCACTGCTTCCTTCAAATCTGTGGTAAATACCATATCCTCCGGCAATTTGACACCCGGCAGCTTATCCTTATGCTCATGCTCTGCCTTAAGCATCTCAATCTCAGCTTCCACGATGGACCATACCGTAATGTCATGTCCGTTCTTATGTAACAGCACCGAAAGTGCCGTTCCCCAGCTTCCCGCCCCTATAATACCTATTTTTGCCATATGCCCTCGATTCTGCTGTAATCTACAGCGATTTATTTTTACGCTTTCGTTTCCTGCTTTGAACCGTCTTCGACTTTATTTTTCTTGAACAGATATGTCTTCCGCTCTTCTCCCTTTATCAGGCGTACGATATTGGCACGATGCTTCCAATATGCCATCACAGTCAGAAATGCCGTAATGATATACATCTCGATAAGCTGTGCCTGGGTCGCTCCGGTAAACACTCCCAACTGTCCGCATACCACCATCTCAATCATAAAACCGGCGTATACGAGCAGAGAGCCAAGGGATACATAATGGGTGGTCAGAAATGCGCCAAAAAACAAAATGACTCCCATCGGAATGAAATAGGGATGAAATGCCAGCACCAGTCCTGCCGTTGCCGCAATTCCCTTGCCGCCTTTGAAATTCATATAAAAGGGAAAATTATGCCCCAGTATGACTCCTGTTGCCGTATAAAGCGCCAGAAGATAAATTACCTCTGTGTGGCTTGCGCCAAACAAAAGCCTGGTAAGCAGTATGGCCAGGATGCATTTTAAGCAATCGCCTGCAAATACGATGAGTCCGGCTTTCGTACCCAATACCCGCAGAGCATTGGTAGTGCCGGAGTTGCCACTCCCATGCTGCCTGATATCAATACCGTGTGCCTTTCCATAAAAGTATGCCGTCTGAAACAGACCGAAAACATAACCGATTATCAAACAAATAATTCGTTCGAGTATCATTGGTCCTTTTCCTTTCTTTCTCTTATAATAAATCTAAGCGGGGTTCCCTTAAAACCAAAGGTCTGCCTGATTTGATTTTCGATATACCTCGTGTAAGAAAAATGCATCAATTCCTTATCATTTACAAAAATAACGAAAGTAGGGGGCTTAACGGAAGCCTGTGTAATGTAATACAGTTTCAGGCGCTTGCCCTTATCCGAAGGCGGCTGCTGCATGGCAACTGCTTCTGCCATAATTTCATTCAGCAC
>JBJFCM010000103.1:6367-11876 GCA_051888955.1 Lachnospiraceae bacterium
CCGGCTATCTTGGCATCCTGTTCGGTAACACCTTCGCTGGCATCAATGACTAATACTACCACATCCGCACGCTCTACTGCACCCACGGTACGGATAATCATATAATGCTCCAAATCCTCTTTAATCTTATTCTTCCGACGGAGTCCTGCCGTATCAATGAAAACATAATCTTTCCCATTATAAGTGATATCCGTATCCACAGCGTCCCTGGTCGTACCCGCGATATCTGAAACAATCAGCCTGTTCTCCCCCAACATCTTATTGATGATGGAAGACTTTCCTACGTTGGGCTTGCCTACGATGGCCACACGGATACGGTCGTCCTCTTCCTCCTCGCCAGTCATCTCCGGGAAATGGGAAATCACTTCATCCAGCATATCGCCCAGCCCCAGCTTATTGACAGAAGAAATAGGATGCGGTTCCCCGATGCCTAAGTTATAGAATTCATAGACATCATTCATATATTTCTCAAAGCTGTCCACCTTATTGACCACAAGCACCACCGGCTTATGGGAGCGGCGCAGCATATCTGCCACCTTGGCATCAGAATCCACCAGTCCCTGCTTTACATCTACCATAAAAAGAATGACATCCGCAGTTGCAATTGCCATTTCTGCCTGCTCACGCATCTGGGAAAGAATAATGTCCTTACTATCCGGCTCAATACCGCCGGTATCAATCATCGTAAAGGACTTATCCAGCCAGGAAATATCTGCATAGATACGGTCTCTGGTAATACCCGGTGTATCCTTTACAATGGAAATCTTCTCTCCGGCCAATGCATTGAACAGAGTAGATTTACCTACATTCGGCCTTCCTACTACCGCTACAATGGGTTTCGTTTTTTTACCTGCCATTACCGTACCTCCTTACATACTGAAAGAATGCTTTCTACAAAGTCACAACCACTTGATTTTACAATATCTGCCTTTACTTGTAAAGTCTTTTCCAGCTCTCCAAGGGTGTAATCATCCAAAAAGACATCCTCTCCGCTCCGCAATACGTTCTGGGGAAGCAGGAGTCTGAGCCCCAGTTCCCTACCCTGTAGCTGTGCGATAATATCCTGTCCGGTCAACAAACCTGAGACCGTAATCCTCTCCCCGAAAAAGTCATTGCGGATTGCATATACCAAAATGCGGATACCCGGGAAAGCCTCCTCCATTCTGTCCGCCATCCTGCGGATGTACGGAAAGGCAAGCCTGCCCGTCACCATGGACACTGTGCCCGAAAGGCTGGTATCCGGAAATGCCCTCTCTGCCGCCAGTTTCTCCATACACTCGTCAAATTCATTCAACAGAAGTCTGAGCATACCGACACCGTTTTCAAGCTGCAGATAGCCGTCATAGCGTTCTTCCTCCGGCAGCTCTCTCTCAGCCAATATATACCATTCATCACTGGCATGGATAAAATGGGTGCCATGCTCTCTATACAGCTTCTTCTGCCACACCTCAATCATGTCAATAACTGCTTCCGCATCCTCTTTTTCAAATGGCTCCAATGGGTAAAGTCCTTCCCGGTATTTAGAAAGTCCCACCGGCACCACGGAAACACTCTCCAAATGGGGAAGATATTCTGTCAGCCTCTGTATACTGTACTCTAACTCCGCTCCGTCATTGATGCCCTTACACAGCACAATCTGTCCGTTCATGGTGATGCCTGCCTCATAGAGCGTATCCACTTTTTTCAAGGCTTCTCCCGCGAACCGGTTATTCAGCATTTTACATCTTAACTCCGGATTCATGGTCTGAAAGGAAATATTGATGGGAGCTAAATGATATCGGATGATTCTATCAATATCATGGTCCGACATGTTGGTAAGTGTCACATAATTGCCCTGCAAAAAGGACAATCTGGAATCATCATCCTTAAAATACAGGGTATCCCGCATGCCCTTCGGCATCTGGTCAATAAAGCAGAAAATGCATTTATTGTGGCAGTGCCTGTACTCATCCATCAGACCGTTCTCAAACTCTATGCCTAAATCCTCATCAAAATCCTTGTCTATCTCCAAAAGACATTCTTCTCCGTCCTTTGTCTCTACAAGCACCTCGATATACGTGTCCTGTATCAGAAATTGGTAATCAAAAATATCTTCTATATCCGTGCCGTCCACCGAAACAATCTTATCCCCCGGTTCCAGTCCCAGCTCTTCTGCAATGCTTCCAGTCTCTACCTTCTTTATAATATGTCCTTTTCGACTCATCTTATTTTACTCCTTTAAAAACCTAACTCTATTCTACTAGAAATTTCTTGACGTGTCACTAGCATAATGATATAAAATAATTGTTAATAAGACCAAACTTAGGAGGAAATCATGCCTAATTTACAAGAACTTGAAAACGCCATGCCGGTAGCTCCCTTAAAGATCGTTGCCATGCCGTCTGCCGAGAAACTGGGACGCAGAGTCAACGACTATATGGTGGGCTTCCGTAAAACCGTAAATAATGATAAAGTAAAGAACGACCCCGCTTTCCATGGCTACATTGAAAGCAATTATCTCGCAAATTTCGAGTGTCCCCGTTTCGGAAGCGGTGAAGGAAAAGCTGTTTTCCACGACTCCATTCGCGGTAAGGATCTCTTTATCATCACAGATGTTTGTAATCACAGTATTACATACAGTGTCAATGGTTATACCAATCACATGTCTCCCGATGACCATTATCAGGATTTGAAGCGTGTCATTGCAGCCTGCAATGGCAAGGCACACCGCATCAATGTGATCATGCCCTTCCTCTATGAAGGCAGACAGCACAAAAGAAGCGGCCGCGAATCCTTAGACTGTGCTTTTGCACTGGACGAGCTCTGCTCCATGGGTGTTTCCAATTTTGTTACCTTTGATGCCCATGACCCCAGGGTACAGAATGCAACTCCGTTGAACGGCTTTGACAATTTCACCCCACCCTACCAGTTCATCAAAGCACTGCTTTCCGCAGAAGAAGACCTGATTGTGGACAAGGAGCATCTGGTAGTCATCAGTCCCGATGAAGGCGCGTTGGATCGTGCTATCTACTTTGCTACCGTTCTTGGCGTAGATACCGGTATGTTCTACAAACGCCGCGACTATTCCGTCATCGTAAACGGTAAGAACCCTATTGTAGCCCATGAATTTTTAGGAGATAAGATTGAAGATAAAGATGTCATCATCATCGACGATATGATTTCCTCCGGTGAAAGCATGTTAGACACCGCAAAGCAGTTAAAGGCCATGCACGCCAGACGGGTATTCATCTGCTGTACCTTCGGACTGTTCACAAATGGATTAAAGGCCTTTGATGAGGCTTATGAGAAATGTCACTTTGACAAGGTGATTACTACCAACCTGACCTATCTGCCTCCTGAAATTTATACCAAGCCTTATTTCGTAGAGGCAGATATGAGCAAGTTTATGGCATCCATCATCGACTTTATGAATCATGACGTTTCACTGTCCAATACGCTGGCAACGACAGAAAAGATGCGTAGTATTCTGGATGCTTATAATAATAGGGTGCCGATTGATTTGTACAAATACTAATTTTCCCGTTCGGCATACAGAGGGAAGGTCAGGGTAACCTTAAACAGATCACCGTCCAGATAAATATCAAACTTACCGTTTTGCAGTTCCGTCAGGTTTCTGGCAATGGACAGACCAAGACCACTGCCTTCGGTGCTTCTGGATACATCCCCGCGGATGAAGCGTTCTGTCAATTCATCCGCTTCAATATTCAGAGGCTGTGCGGATATATTTTTTATTGAAAGAGCTACCTTGTCCTCTCCTTCCAAAAGTACCATATCCAGATAGACTCTGGTGCCGGGAAGCGCATATTTATAAATATTTCCAAAAAGATTTTCCACCACGCGCCAGATTCTTCTGCTGTCCGCCTCAATATAGACAGCCTCACCTGTCAGACTTTCTACTACCTGTAGGTTCTTTTCTTCAAACTTCTCGGAAAACTCTCCCAGAGACTGGCTGAGCAGTTCCGTCAGGTTGATTTTCTCCATGATAAGCGTAATATTCCCCGATGAAATTTTAGAAGCCTCTACCAGATCGTCTGTCAACTGCTTCAACCGCTGGGATTTGGCATCCAATACTTCTATATAGCCCTTTACAGGCTCTGTTTCTATTTTTTCCCTCTTTAACAGATCCACGTAATTAATGATTGAGGTCAACGGTGTCTTGATATCATGGGAGACATTGGTAATCAAATCCGCTTTCAGGCGCTCATCCTTCATGGAGGTTTCGACTGCGTTCTTAATCCCCTCTCCGATGCTGTTCACCGCCTCTGCCAGTTGCAGATTTTCACCGTGCATTCCTTTTGTCTCCACCTGGTAATTCACTTCTCCATCCCGTATCCTGGCAATCCCCTCTACGATTGCCTTCCGCTTCATATGACTTAGAAACCAAAGATAGATAATTCCCAGATTGACAAGCAGAATAAAAAGCATAAGCAGCAAAAGTCTGCCCGGACTATGATACAACAGATACCGCCAATATTTGTAGCATAATGCTCCCAGCAAAAAGTCGACAAACATCACGATTCCCAGGGAAAGCACACAGCGAAACAGGATACTGCTGTTGTCATACATTTTCAGAACCGGCTTTTTTATTGCATTAAAAATTCTCCCAAAAATACTTTGCCATATTATGTGTAACAGACTGCTCTTCCACAGGGTATGCGCCTTGATTCTCCGTAAAAGGCTGTACCAGAAAAGGCAGAATAATCCGCTTCCAAACATACCCAGAATACTTAAAAACAAGGTGGCTTTCATTCGATTGTCGCATATGTAATCAATCCAGACGCCTGATTGATTATATAACAATTCCTCCAAAAGAAACAGAACTCCCACTGCCACACCACCACCCAATGCCAGTGCAATCTCTGTCGGAATAGAATCGAACCAGTTCAGAATAAGAATTGCTTCCGTTTCCTCTTTCTTTCTACGGTATCCGGTCATAACACTTAAAAACAGGAACATCACAACCCAGACGATAACACAGACAATTGCGATTCCCAGCACCAGGTATGCATAGGGATGCAGAAAACTGTAGGCCGCAGCTGCCTGGGCAAACTGATCATTTGCAGGATAGGTGGTATCCACCGCCAGCCAGATTTTGGCCGTATCCGGATAGGCATATTCATAGTTGGAAAATGCCTCGAACAAATCCGATTCCTCTATAATACCGGTATTGGATTCAAAGGTCATGGTCTGGGGACGATAAATCATATATCTGCCATAATTGGAGCTGTAAAATTCATCCAGATCCACCTTGTCAAACACCTCCAGATTGCTTACCCTGACCTTTTCACCCATCATGGTCATCTCAAAGGTATAGACAATATTGGTGGTGGAAGCGCTGCTGTAACGTTCCTTAAAGTTCAAATATTCATTATAGTTATAGTCCAGATCCTCCACAGCCTGCTCCACCTGTGCAGCCAGGGTCATGTAATCGGCCCAATTACCTACCAGAGATAGCAAATCCTTCCCATCCTCAGTCTGATACCTCTCCATCAGCACATTCAGTGTAACC
>JBJFCM010000104.1:0-2628 GCA_051888955.1 Lachnospiraceae bacterium
GAAAAATAAAATATGGTTACGAGTAGGGCTTGTTGGCTGGGGTCTGAACAGTAACCAAACAGAGCCTCGCTGAACAATAGTACGGATTATTGGACAATTAAAATGTTATCTTCTTTTCAGAACAAAGAACACGAACACACTGAAAGGAAGGTGCATGATGATGAAGGGATACACGACAGCAAGCGGTTATATGGGATATGTGGATGGTACATATATCCTGTTTGCAAGCGAAGAAGATTACAGGGAATATGTAGCCGGTTAGGGAGACCTGACCGGTTATTTTTTATTTGCTTTTCGGTATTCATACTTTACTGTAAACTGATGTTGTGCTATCATGGAAGTATAATATGTAAGCGCTTACATAAAATGAGACGCCTGGAAATGCTGTTTCTTGGGAACGGTCTTTCAGGTACACGTGTACAGCAGAAAAGGAGAAGAGTATGAAGAAGGATTTCGATTTGGTATCATTGGGAGAATTGATGTTACGTTTGTCACCGCCGGACAATGAGAGGATTACCAGAGGAGACACCTTTGGCAAGCAGGTAGGCGGTGCGGAGATGAATGCCATTACGGGTACAGCTATGCTGGGCTTACGATGCGGTATTATTTCCAAGCTTCCTGCCAACGATTTGGGGACTTATATTAAGAACCGTGTGCGTCAGTGCGGGGTCAGCGATGACTATTTAGTATATGATGATGACAAGGATGCAAGGCTGGGCGTTTACTATTATGAAAATGGCGCTTATCCCAGAAAGCCCCGTATCGTATATGACAGAAAGAACACTTCCATCAATAAAATTGATGTATCCGACTATTCGGAAGAACTTTACAAATCTGCCAGATGCTTCCATACCAGTGGTATTACCCTGGCTTTGAGCCCTCAGTGCAGAAAGACTGCCATTGAGATGATGAAACGCTTTAAAGAACAGGGAACATTAATATCCTTTGATGTAAACTTCCGAGGTAATCTGTGGACAGGAGACGAAGCAAGGGAATGTATTGAATCCATTTTGCCTTATGTGGATATTTTCTTCTGTTCTGAGGATACTGCGCGTCTTACTTTTTTAAAGGAAGGGGATGCAAAGAGCATCATGAAGAGCTTTACGGAGGAGTATCCCATTTCTATCGTGGCCTCTACGCAGCGTGTGGTACACAGTCCCAAGAGGCATACCTTCGGCTCTATTATCTACAGTGCGGCAGAAGATAAATTCTATGAGGAAGCGCCCTACGCTGATATTGAAGTGGTGGATAGAATTGGAAGCGGCGATGCGTATATCTCCGGTGTGTTGTATGGACTGCTGGCTCACGAAGGTGATTACCGGAGAGCCCTGGAGTATGGTAATGCTACCAGTGCTTTAAAAAATACTATTCCCGGTGACCTGTTGTCTACCGACCTAAAGGAAATCGAGGGCATCATCAAAGAACACAAGAGTACAGGGCGTATTGCGGAAATGGATAGATAGAGTATCTATTTTTGTATAAAAATACCAAAAATTGTGCAAAAAAGGTAAAAGAGTTGTCACAACTGTCTATTTGCGATATAATAAATATACATTATTGTGAATTATTCGCAAGAAACTCACAAGCTATCGTATATTTATATTGCGCGAGGTAAGACAGTATGAAAAAAAACCGAAAAAAAGTAAATTTGATACATTCTATTGTATTAAAGGTTTTCTTGTGCATTGTTTTTGCCATATGTGCTACATGGCTGTTGGAGGTTTGGACTTTTATCCCTTTGATAAAAGAAAATGTTTCTGCAAATGCAGAAGATTACATGTATGATATGGCAGTTGTCTATGGCGAAATACTGGAGCAAAAGATTGCACAGGATGGCAAGGCACAGGCGCTGGCAACCGGTACGCTGAGCGAGATGTTTCGGGATGTAAAGATTAAGAGTGCGGAAACCAGCTATGCATACATAACGGATGGAGAAGGTACCATGTTGTACCACCCTATCGCAGAAAAGGTTGGACAGCCTGTTGAGAATATAGTTGTTAAGGGACTGGCTGCAGAAATCGGACAGGGCAAGGTGCCGGAGCCGGGAATAACTTCCTATGATTTTAGGGGGACAATTAAATATGCGGCCTATTATGTGGGTGGCAACGGCAATTTTATCCTGGTGATATCTGCCGACGAAAGCGAAATCTTTAGTTCTGTTGGGATGATGCAGGAGAGAGCGTACTACAGTGGCCTCTTTGCGTTAGTGGTATGTGGCCTTATAGGCGTTATTTTAGCCACATTGGTTGTAAAACCGATTAAGCTTTTGACGAATAACGTGTTGAAGCTGTCAGAGCTTGATTTCACAGAGGATGAGACGCAGGCCAAGCTGGATAAACGGAAGGATGAGACGGGGCAGATGAGCCATGCCGTATCTGTTCTCCGGGAACAGTTGGTCAGGGTAATCGGGCAGATTAGAGAGCAAAGTGAACATCTGTATGATGCGGCTGAGTATTTGAGCGGTAGTGCTACAGAGACCAGTGAAACAGTAGGGCAGGTAGAAAGAGCAGTCGGTGAAATCGCAGATGGTGCCGGCTCGCAGGCAGAGGAAACACAGAAGGCTACCGAAAATGTCATTCTGATTGGCAACATGGTGGAGGAAACGAGCAGACAGGTGGAGATATTGCG
>JBJFCM010000105.1:0-2615 GCA_051888955.1 Lachnospiraceae bacterium
CTACGTTCGGGACGTAGAGGTCGCAGGTTCAAATCCTGTCGCATCGATTAAAAAAGTCCATACCCTTTAGGGTGTGGACTTTTTTTGCCAGCATATCTTGTACCTGTAATCCGATACGTCACGCCCGGGACGCAGGTGGAAGCATTTTTTTCTTGACAGATGCCTTTCGCAGTATTAAACTTATTTCAATTCAAAACCGTTGATGCAGAGAAAAAACAGTGATTTTCACACAGCGAATGGAGGGCGGTGGAAGCTCCATGGAAAAAGCTGCTTAATATGGCCTGCTGAGGGCGGCGTAAAATACGCCGACGTAAAGACACACGTAAGTTGTCCGGGATATATTGGTATCCCCAAAGGTTTCCTTTTTGGATTCGAAACAAGGTGGCACCGCGGAGCATATTCGCCCTTGATTGATAAATCAAGGGCGTTTTTTGTTTGCAGTTCCCACACCCAATAGAAAGGAGCATTCACCATGCATCAAAACTCCAAAGTCGTCATCATCGGGGCTGGCCATGTCGGCTCCCACTGCGCTTTATCACTGGCTCTTCGCGGTACTTGCAATGAAATCGTTTTAGTAGATAAGCTCCCGGAAAAGGCTGTTGCCCAGGCCATGGACGTAGCGGACGCTCTTTCCTTCCCGGCCTCTCCTGTTTTGGTCAGAAGCGGTGATTACCGGGACTGCCTCGATGCGGATATTATCGTGGTGGCCATCGGCCAGCCCAGGCTTCCCGGCCAGACACGGCTGGATCTGCTGTACGATTCCACCAAAATGGCAGATGAATTGATAGAAAGCCTGAAGGGCATTCCTATCCGGGGCATTCTTATCTCCATTACCAATCCGGCAGACATCATTGCTGACCATATCCGCAAAGGCCTGAAGCTTGACAGGCATCGTGCCTTTGGCACCGGCACCTTGTTAGACACTGCCAGATTACTGCGCACCCTGTCAGAGGAACTGTCTGTGGACCGTTCTTCCATCACTGCTTTTTCCATGGGAGAGCACGGAGACTCCTCCATGATTGCCTTTTCCCAGGTAAAAATCGGCGGTTTCCCGCTGCTTGACCTGTATCCGGATATCGATTTGGAAAAGATTCTGGATAAGACCCGGAACATCGGCATGGACATCATTAACGGAAAGGGTTCCACGGAATTCGGCATCGGCCAGTCCCTGGCTATGCTGGCAGAAACCATTCTCCGGGATAAAAAGACTATTCTTCCCGTGTCTGTGGCATTGGAAGGCGAATACGGACAACAGGGGCTGCACTGCGGCGTTCCCTGTCTCATCGGAGCAGGCGGCATCGAGCGCATTCTGGAACTGCCCATGACCTCCGACGAAAGAGAACAGTTCAACCACTCCTGCGATGTCATTAAAGAGCACATTCGAAAAGTGGAAAAACAATAAAGAAAAGAGGAAGATTATGAAAAAGAAAAATTTTGTATCAAAAAAACTGGCACTGATTTTAAGCCTGGTGCTCACCGCATCCATGGCTCTCACCGGCTGTGGCGGTTCTGACAGCTCCAAAAAGACTATCGCCATCGTGCAGCCCATGAGCCACACCTCACTGGATCAGATCCGCGATACCATTATAGCCGAGCTGGAAGCCCAGGGAAGGACAGACATCGAGATTGTCACAGCCAATGCAAACGGTGATACTTCCGCATTGACTACTATTATTCAAAATTACAAGGATGACGGTGTGGACATTTTAGTACCCATCGCTACCTCCACCGCCCAGACAGCCAAGGCTGTCTATGAAGGGGATGACACTCCCATCGTTTTTGCCGCTGTTTCCGACCCTGTTGCCGCAGGTCTTACCGGCGAGGGCTGTGAATACATCACCGGCGTATCCAACAACATCCCTTCCGCAGAAATCGTAAAGCTGATTTCCAATTTCCAGCCGGATTATCAGAAAATCGGTTTCCTCTACACCTCCAGTGAGACCAATTCCGTTTCTACCATCACTGCTGCCAAAGCATATTGTGATGAGAACAACATCGCCTACGAGGAAGCTTCCATTGCCAACCTGTCCGAACTGCAGACCGCTGTGGAAACCCTGATTTCCAAGGATGTGGATTGCCTCTATACCGGTAATGATAACTCCATCGCCTCTGCGATGCCCACCTATATCGATGCAGCTTATGCTAAGCAGATTCCCGTGTACTGCGGTGCAGACTCCATGGTAGCTGACGGCGGTTTTGCCACCATCGGCGTAAATTATGTACAGCTGGGAGAACAGGTTGCTGACATGGTTGTCAGAATTCTGGATGGAGAAAAGCCTGTGGATATGCCTTATGAAACCTTGGCTGAATATGCCAAATACATTAACCTTCAGGCAGCTGACCGTATCGGCCTGACTTTGGATGACACTATGCTGGAAGGATATGAGATCCTGGTAGAGCAGGATGGTACCAGCCATTTCAACCAATAACAAGAGAGGAAACTATGGATATTTTGAACCTGATTTTATCCGCTTTGAGCCAGGGAGCCATTTACGCTCCCATGGCCATGGGCGTGTATATTGCTTTTAAAATATTAAATTCCCCGGATCTGACCATTGATGGAAGTCTGGTATTCGGTATGACGGTCTGTGCGGTAATCACTATTTCCGGACACC
>JBJFCM010000106.1:0-2605 GCA_051888955.1 Lachnospiraceae bacterium
CCTCCGTCCTTGGGCAAGGCTTCCACGCCAAACACCTGCGTTGTTATTTTGCCTCTTTTCTTAATAATATCTATGAGTTTGACTGCCAGTTTAAAACAGGTCTCTTCATCATACTGCTCCGGATGTTTTGCATAGTGTGTCGCCTTTACTATATAAAAAATAATCAGTGGTAATGTTGTAATAATTAACCAATAGAATCGAACCATTTTTTACTTCTCTCCCGTCTTTCTAAAAAAATCTTTCATCCCGTCTGTCATGGAAATATTTCCCTGCGTATCTACGAACAAGGCCTCCGCTCCATAGCTTTCGGCCAGTTCCATACCCTTTTCTTCTCCCAATACAAAGCATGCCGTAGAAAGCGCATCGCTCAAAATACCGCTTTTACACAAAATAGTGACACTTCTTACGCCACTGTCTGCCGGATAACCGGTAGCCGGGTCCAGTATATGATGATACCTGATACCGTCTACCTCCACATAGCGCTCATAGTCGCCCGAAGTGGAAACAAACCACTCTCCCTCCAAAGCCAGCACGCCTATCATGCTCTCCGTATTAAGAGGGTCCACAATGCCAACCTGCCAGGGCGTGCCATCCGGCTTTTTCCCAAAGGTAAGGATACTGCCTCCCACGGAAATCACTGCGCCATAGACCTCTTCCTCTTCCAGATATGCGGCAATCCTGTCACAGGCAATTCCCTTGCCAACCGCACCAAGGTCCAGACTCATCTGTTCCGGAATGCTGATAGCACCGTTTTCCCATTGTATTTTTTCATAGCCCGTATTCTGCAGCGCCTGTTCCACCGCTTCGGCCTCCGGCAGAATCACATTCACATTCTCGCCTGCTGCCCAGGCATCAATATTCCATAATTTTATCACGGACCCAATCGAACAGTCAAAGGCTCCGCCGCTTTTTTCGGAAACCTGAAGCAGCAATGCAAAGTCCTCCGCCAATTCATCGGAAATCGCGGTCTGCTCTCCCGTCCCTGCTGTAGCATTGATTCTTGCCACTTCCGAATCTGCAATCCGCCAGGACAGGTAATCCTGCTCCAATGCGGTAATGAGGCTCTCCACCTCTTCCGTCACATCCCCACCATTTGTGTAAATGCTCTGCCTGATTACCGTGCCCATGGCAGTGTCCACTGCCGTATACTGCACCGTGGGTCCGGCACAGCCGGTGGCAAACACGATGCCAAAAATCAGCAGCATTACCACCGATGGTGTCATGCAACCTCTATCCCTAAAAAATTTCTTCCGGTTTCTCTTCATTTCTCCCGTCCCTTTTGCTATACTCATATAAGTATAACAAAAAGAACCCGCCATTACAATAAAGGAAATTTTTATGATAACGCCTGATATGATACCTAAAGACGCACAAAAAGAAAAAAGGACAGCCAGAGCCATCCTGCTTGCCGGTGTGATTTTACTGCTCTGCCTGCTTTCTGTCTGCTTCCTTTTTTATAGCCGCGCTTCCCAAAAAGGAGCCTTGACTGCCTATATCTACCAGGAAGGAACACTGCTTGAAACCATTGACCTTTCAGCCGTTACAAGCCCTTATTCCTTTACGATAACCGCGAAAGACGGCGGTAGCAACACCATAGAAGTGCGCCCCGGCTCCATCGGCATGACCGATGCAGACTGCCCCGACAGGCTCTGCGTTTCCATGGGATTTGCCGATTCCTCCCTGCTGCCCATCGTCTGTCTGCCCCATGGACTGGTCATTCAGGTGGAACCTTCCGGCAGCACAGATGCGGACACCGTAGATATCATCACCTACTAATAAATACCAGTACTTTTGAGAGGAACACGCTATGCATATCAAAAAACTGACGACCCTATCCCTATTTACCGTAATTGCCCTGACCATCTTCATCGTGGAAAGCGCTATCCCCATGCCCATTCCCATTCCGGGTATCAAGCTGGGGCTTTCCAATATCGTCACCTTGATACTGCTTTTAAATTACAGTCCCTTCGATGCCTTTCTGGTATTGCTTGCCCGGATTTTTTTGTCCACTATTTTTGCAGGACAGGCCATGAGTCTGCTCTACAGCCTGTGCGGCGGCCTCTTCTGCTTTGCCGCCATGTGCCTCATCAACCGTTTTCTATCCGGCCATTTCATCTTCATCACCAGTATATTCGGCGCCCTGTTCCACAATGCCGGTCAGCTTCTAGCAGCTTTCCTCATCACCCGCACTATGGGTGTCCTGGCCTACCTGCCCTTTCTCATCCTGAGCGGTACCGTGACCGGTCTCTTCACCGGACTCTGCGCCCATTACACACAGAAGTACCTGATGCCGCATGTGCCGAAAGGGTAGTAAACAAGCCCCCCTCGACGTTGTCACCAAGCCTCGTTTATTCTTGTTTAAAGGGTAAGCGTCAGGTAGCGGTAGAACGCTTCACAGCCTTCTCTCACATCTTCATAGGTGGTTTCAAAGTCTCCCGTATACCAGGGGTCTGCTATCGCCCGCGGGTTCTTCGAAAAATCCAACAATTTATAAATTTTCTTTTCTCTGTCCTGTCCCACTATCCGCAGCATGTTCCTGATATTCGCATCGTCCATGCCTATCAGATAATCGTATTTATCATAATCTGCCCGGGTCATCTGCACT
>JBJFCM010000107.1:0-2584 GCA_051888955.1 Lachnospiraceae bacterium
GCCTGTGCCGCCTGTCTGTCAGAATTCCTTCCATGGCCCGGGTAAGGCTTTCCTCCAGCTTCAGCGCATGGGTTCTCTGGTCCCGAATCCGATTGGCCGGGCTTAGATAATTCAGGCGCAAAGACAGCTTTTCCGCTTTCATACGCTCCGTCTGCACCCTGCCACGCATCTGCTTAAGCAGTCTTTCCCGATACTCCTCCAGAGAAAGCGAAAACTGTCCGTAATCGAACACAGCCAGCTCTGCTGCTGCCGACGGTGTGGGAGCACGCAAATCCGCTACATAATCGATAATCGTGGTATCCGTTTCATGACCTACCGCCGAGATGATGGGCACTTCACAGTCAAAGACCGCCTGCGCCACAATTTCCTCATTAAAGGCCCACAAATCCTCCAGGGAACCGCCGCCCCGTCCCACTATCATGGTATCCACGCCCTGTCTTTCCAGTGCCCGGATACCGTTTACTATGCTTGCGGGGGCCATATCTCCCTGCACAATGGCGGGATAGAGGATAATACGGATAAAGGGATTGCGCCTTTTTGCCACATTGATGATATCTCGCACCGCCGCACCGGTGGGTGCCGTCACCACGCCCAGTGTATGAATATACTTTGGAACGGGACGTTTGTACTGTGCCGCAAACATACCCCGTTCCTCCAATTCTCTTTTCAGCTCTTCAAATTTTTCATAGAGATAGCCGGCACCATCCTGTACGATCTGCTTTGCATACAGCTGATACTTGCCGTCCCGTTCATATACATCCACGGTGCCACCCACTACTACCTGCTGGCCTTCCCGCAACGTAAATTTGAGACCACTCCTGTTACCTGCAAACATCACGCAGGACAGTGTGCCCTTTTCATCCTTTAACGTAAAATAAATATGTCCAGAAGAATGATACTTACAGTTGCTTACCTCTCCTCTGATAAAAAGCGACTGTAACATAAAATCCTGCGTGAACATATTTTTGATATACGCATTCACTTGTGCTACTGTATAAATATTCTGTATTTTGACCACCAAGCCCTATGCAAATTTAGCCAAGACCGCATTGACAAAAGCGCCGGAGCTCTCCTGTCCGAACTTCTTAGCCAGTTCTACCGCTTCATTAATCGCTACGCTTACCGGAACGTCGTCATCGTAAAGCATCTCAAAAAGAGCAAGCCGTAATACAGTCAATTCCACCTTGCCCATACGTCCTACGTCCCAGTTCTCCGATTTTTTATCCAGCTCCTCGTCTATGACAGACAGCTTTTCCATAATTCTTTCGTATTTGCCGGTAATATACGCTTCATCCTCCGGCGTTCGCTTTACCTCATCGTCCTCCAGAAACATCTGTATCTGTTCCGGCATGTCCGCCAAGGCATTAAACTCCACACGGAACAACAGAAGAAAAATCTGTTCTCTCAGTTCTCGTCTTCCCATATTATTATCCTGCTCTTATTTGTTCTTCTGCATATTGACGCCTGCAATACGGATATTGACATCCGTTACGGTAAGCCCTGTCATATTCTCTATGGCAGCCTTTACCTTACTCTGCACCTTCTGGCAGATAGCCGGAATGTTGTAACCATACTCTACGGTAACAGCCAAATCTGCTTTCACATTCTTTCCGAAAATATCTACCTTCACGCCCTTGTTCATATTCTTAACGCCAACCTTGCTCATCAGTTCGCCGGTCACATTGCCGGCCATGGCAGATACGCCCTCAACCTCTCTGGCTGCAAAGCTTGCGATCATCGCTACAACATCATCTGCAATCTGTACTGTACCAATACTTTCATCATCCTGTAAAACCAATGTATTTCTATCTTCCATATGAAAACCTCCTTAGAGAATTAACTACGAACAGTATACCACACCATTTATTCATTCACAAGCCAAAAAGTCAAGGAAAGCTTATCCGCATCCACCGCATAGGCAATCGTGCCGCCGGGACTGTTCAGATAATCGAATATCCGCTGATTGGTAACAAGTTCGTTACAGAACGTGTCATATACTTCCCGGTCAGAACATTTTAACGTCACATCCGTCCTGCCTTCATCGTAGCCTTTTTCAAAAAGAGCTGACAGCCCGGCTTCATCGTAAGCCGTAAAGTACGCACCTTCCATCACATAATAGTTGGCATCCATCGATACACAGCTGGGCAGGGGTACTACATTGTCTATCTCATGGGTCGTCAAAAGCTGTTCCGTGGTCACACACAGATAATCATAATTTATGGAGGGCAGAGAAGACACGCTGCCACTGTTTCCCGTTTCCACAATCTGATAGGAGGCATCTCCCCAGGTCGTGTCCACATAATAAAATTTACCGTCTATCAATACCAGATTCCATGCATGTCTCTCTCCGCCATACACGCTGCCAATTACCAGTGTTGCCCCTATCCCCAGCTTATTCAGAAGATACTGGGTCGCTTTGGCATATCCCTGGCAGACAGACTGCCTGTCGATAAAAACGGAGCATATGTTCTGGTTGTCCTCTGCGTTCTGATCGTACTCCGTATGCGAATTCAGATATACGTATACGTATTTCACTTTTTCATAGTCGGAGGCTTCCATACTGATGCCGGCCAGACATTCCTCT
>JBJFCM010000108.1:0-11581 GCA_051888955.1 Lachnospiraceae bacterium
ATCCCCCGGTACAGCCACAACCCTCTTCACATAATAATGTGAATTCTGATTCCCATTTGGCAAAAAAGCAACCACATCACCTGCTTCGGGTGCAACCAGCAGATAGGCGTATCTGTTTATCAGTACGCTCTGTCCATTATATAATTCCGGTTCCATGGATACCCCGACCATGCTGACCGACATTCCCACTGCATAGACCACCACAAATGCAATGAATATGGACGTAAAGATACCGAACATCCAGGAAAGAATCTCTTTTAGCAGATTCGCACTGATTCTTTTCTTCTTTTTGTAAAAACTTAAACCTCTGTGACGTCTTCCCATCCTATCTACCTTTTATGGTTTCCTTATTCTGATACATAATATGATCTGCCTCTATAAATGCCTTATCTATTCCTTCTGCACCTGTCTGCACATACCCGACAGCCGCCATCAGCGGATACGGTGTAGCTTCATCCTGCTTTATGAATTCCTTTCGTACCTTATCAAAAAGTTCTCTAATATCGGTTTCTGCCACAAGAGAAAGAAGGCAGAATTCATCCCCGCCAATTCTAAAAATCTCGGCACTTTCTCTGAACACATCGGCTAATGCCCTACCAATACGGCAAATGGCATCATCCCCGCTCTTGTGTCCGAAGTTATCATTAATGTGTTTTAAGTCATTAATATCCACTACCGCTATCACAGGCTTCTCTCCTGAAGACCGAAAAGACTCCATCCTTTCCTCAAAGGCGGTTCTGTTCGGCAGCCCCGTCATCATATCCGTATAGGCTAACCTTCTCAATGTCTGCTCTTCTATTATGTTTTCATGTTCCCGTAAAATTTGCCGGATAGCAGAATAGCCCAGTATCAGAATAAAAAGTGCAATACCGATTCTGGTAAAAAGCAATGCATCTTTTTTACCTGAGGGCATGTAAAATCTGATAATATCGACTATTCCGAACAAAGAAAAAACGGTAGTTGCTATCAAAATAGACTGATCATGCCATGATTTGTTTTTCTCTCTATCCTTCAACGTTATAAAAAATCCGCCTATTATCAGCAGTACAAAAACGGCATGTGTACCATAAGTGGTATCCAGATAGTCCCTGATATCTGCAAGCTGTAAGATCTGTACTACAAAAAAATTCAATATAGAAATACCAAAAACAGCCCTTATGTATTTGCTTTTTGCAAAGACCGGAAATGTCAGCAAAAACCTGGTAAGAACGACTGGCAGGAGACTAAAAATAATAAAAATCAGCTGCATATACAAAAGCGGATTGCCACTAAAGAGCTGTATGATGCGCGCTTCCAGTACCATCCATGCACCTGCCATGGCAGCAAAAATCCCCAAATACAGCAGTTTTCTGGAAGCATTCCTGCGCTTTGCCAAAAATCCCATTAAAATCATGGCAACACCCATGATAAAAACCGGGACACCGATTGCAATTGTTCCCCATGCCTGCTCAAATACCATAAAAGTCAAAGAACTTTTGGTCCCAATGTATAGCTGGCCCATGCTCACACCATAACTGTCGTACAAAGTTTCCAGTTCTATCTTCAGCTCCATGCCATCGTAATTTTCCGGCAGGCTGATAAGCTGCCAAAGGCTTCCCGGTGTCCTGCCGTATAGCACCTGATTGTTGTTTCCGTAATCAAGCACCTTCGTTCCGTCCAAATACACCTTTACCTTCTGGTGTACACTACGGAACATAATAGCATTGCACTCTGCATCAGTCTGGTGTAAGGTTGTCGTAAAGGTTAAAATATCTCCTTCTTTTCCCCTTGCACTGAAGGGCAGGCTGGTAATTTCCTCCTCATTCCCGGCATAGGTTATCACACCGTTTCCCTGCCACTCATAAACATTGCCATCATTTAGCGACAAATTCGGAGTCTTAATAGTCAGCACACCAATCAAAAATATGAAGGCCCCTATGATAAGTAGTATATTTACAAGTGATGAGTAAATTGCTGCTTCATCCTTCTTCTGTATGCGAAACATAATTCTCTCCCTTTACAGATTATTTCTCCTTATTTCAACAAATCTATTTCATTATACTACCTTCCCCCTGTGTAAGCCAATCTTTTTTTATCAATAATCCAAATCTATATATATTTGGGTAAAAAAACACCCTTTCCAGAATGTACCTGCAAAGGGTGTGTAAAACTTTTTATTCCTTATTTTACGATTTCTTTTACTTTAGCCTTCTTACCGGTAAGTCCCTTTAAGTAGTTCAGCTTAGCACGTCTAACTTTACCTTTTCTTACTACTTCTATCTTCTCTACGTTAGGGGAATGTAACGGCCAGGTCTTCTCTACGCCAACACCGTTGGAAGATTTTCTTACGGTGAAGGTCTCACGGTTGCTTCCGCCCTGTCTCTTCACAACAACACCTTCAAAAACCTGAATTCTTTCGCGGTTACCTTCCTTAATCTTACCATAAACCTTTACGGTATCACCAACGTTGAACTGGTCTACGCTTTCCTTCAGCTGTTCTGCTTCAATGCTCTTAATAATTTCGTTCATCTTTCTACTCCTTTTCTAATGGATGTTCTTAATACATACTGTAACAGAGGACCATCTCGTTATCACAACGTTAATACTTTATCATATTGTCTGCACAAATGCAACAACTTTTTTATTAAAATTTCATTTCATGCCACCAGATTTTTTCTTTGGCGCAGTAAAGCCCCAGCTTCTCCTGTAAGCTTTCAGAGATATCATTCCCCTCAAAAACCTGACAAAAAGGGGTATATCCCTTCTGCAGAGTCCGGTTGATCAAATTCGTTTCCAGCGCCTCCGCCAGCCCTCTTCTGCGGAAAGCCGGAAATACAAAGAGCATGCCCATGCTTCCTTCCTGATGCTCTCCGATAAATCCAGCAAGCTCTTCATCTACAAAAGCACCGTATATGGCTCCGCTCTCCAGTCTCTCTTTGATATAGGCTTCCTCTGCCAGATCATAATTCCCGGTTATTATGTCCAGATACTCCACAGAAAGCCGCCTTATATCACAGGACTTTGCGGGAAGTGCTTCTTTTCTGGTGTAAACAAACTGTTTACAGCCCGGCATAACCGTTAAGCCAAAGCACTTCTCGATTACTTCATGCAAAAATGCCTGATGCGTCACAAAAAGACATGGCTGCTCACCAACCGGAAAAGCCTGCTCTAAAATCCGCTCGCCATCCTCCCTGCTCTTTGCTGTAAGCATATAGGCGCCGCTTCCTCTGTCCTGCATCAGAACGCCTGTGTCATCATGGTGTAGCAGTTTCCCCTGTCCTCTTTCAATCAGTGCCAGCATACTCATGTGATGTAATTTTTCCTTTAAAAGACTTTCCCTGCAGGCTATCACTCTTTCATATTCCGCATACAAGTCAGGACGTCTCAAACGAGTCCTCTCTATGGACTGGCTCAGCCGCCATTCCCGAATCTTTTTATGGTCGCCGGATAAAAGTACCTCCGGTACCTTTTCTCCACGCCACACCTCCGGTCTGGAATACTGGGGATACTCCAAAAGATAACCGGAGAAGGATTCTTCTGCCGCAGAGGTATCGTTATGAAGGACACCCGGAAGAAGCCTGGCTATGGCATCAATCATTACCATGGCCGGCAGTTCACCGCCCGTCAGCACAAAATCTCCCAAAGATACATAATCTGTCACTACCGCATCCAATGCTCTCTCATCAATGCCTTCATAGTGGCCGCACAAAAAAATCAGTTCTTCCTCTCTGGCCAGTTCCTCTGCCATACGCTGATCAAAGGTTCTTCCCTGGGGGGTCAGATAAATTGTCCTGACTGTTTTTTTCTGCCCGATTCTATTGATAACGTCACGATGGGCATCGTATACCGGCTGTGCCTGCATCAACAGCCCTGCGCCGCCGCCATAGGGATAATCGTCTACCTTTTTATGCTTGTCCTCTGTAAAATCGCGAATATTCACTGCTTCAACAGAAATACTGCCTTTTTCTATAGCTTTGCCGATGATACTGCCAGAAAGGCCATTTAAGACCATTTCCGGAAACAGTGTCAATACGTGGAAATTCATAAATCCAACAATCCTTCCATTATGTGTACTACCATTCTCTGTTCTTCTACATTCACATCCAGGATGCACTGCTTGATGGCAGGGAGCAGTATTTCTTTCACACCGGCATTTCCATAGCTTCCGTCCTCTGCCAGTTCAACTACATACACATCATTGGCACCGGTTGACATGACATCCGTCAGTGTCCCTACCCTCTGACCTTCCTCATCAAATACAGAAAGCCCAATCAAATCCGCAATAAAATACTCGTCCCTGTATAGTTTAACGGCATTCTTTCTCTCTACATAGAGATCCTTCTGCCGATACTTTTCCACATCTTCTATGGTATTTTTATCTTTAAATTTAAGAATTACCATATTCTTAAAAAATTTTACGCCTTCAATTTCTAATGTCTGCTTTTCCTTACCGGTATCCAGTATCACCTGCTTTAACCGTTTAAAACGCTTTACATCGTCTGTAGTCGGAAAAACCTTGACTTCTCCCCTTACACCATGTGTAGAGGTAATCACTCCTACCTTTAACAATTCTTCCATGATTGTACCCCTCTTATAGATACAAACAGGGGCGCTCATCAAAACGCCCCTGCTTTTCTTAGATGATTTCTACATCCACTCTCTTATTGTCCTTGGATGATGCTGCCTTTACGACGGAACGGATTGCCTTCGCAATTCTTCCCTGCTTACCGATGACTTTTCCCATATCGGATGCAGCAACATGAAGCTCCACAGTGACATTTTTTCCTTCTGTCTTTTCTGTTACGACAACTTCATCCGGATTATCAACAAGTGCTTTTGCAATTACTTCAACTAATTCCTTCATAATGCTCCCATCTGCGCACTGTCTCGCGCATGTCAATCAAGAAGTGTGAAAGTTTTTCTTTCACCCTTCCACCTCCGGACAACACCTACGAGAAAACATTATTTTTCGATGCCGGCTGCCTTGAAAAGCTTACCAACAACCTCTGTAGGCTGTGCACCGTTAGCTAACCACTTCTTTGCTAATTCCTCATTAATCTGGAATGTGCTGGGATCTGTGCTGGGATCATAGGTACCAATCTCCTCGATGCACTTACCGTCTCTGGGAGAACGGGAATCTGCTACGATAATTCTATAAAAAGGAGCTTTCTTCTGTCCCATTCTTCTTAATCTGATTTTAACTGCCATTGTTTTTCACCTCCGCGTAATGCTTTAAATTATTTTTTATTTATGATAAGGAGCTTTTCTGTTGAAAATTCCATATCTGACTTAAAAGTTAAAAAGGAAATCTCCCTTTGCCTCCCATACCCGGGAAACCGCCCATGCCAAAGCCCTTGCGCTTACCACCGCCAAACTGCTTCATCATCTTCTGGCTCTGTTCGAACTGTTTGATAAAACGGTTCACCACCGCAATATCCACACCGGCGCCTTTAGCAATCCTGTGCTTTCTTTGCGGGTTTAAGAGCTTGGGATTCCTTCTCTCTTCGGGCGTCATGGAAAGAACAATTGCTTCCATGCGGGCAAGCTGCTTATCGTCCACCATGGATTCGATATCACCCATCTTGCTTCCCATACCGGGCATCATGCCCAGTATGGCGGAAAGTCCGCCCATCTTTTTCATCTGCTTCATGCTCTCAAGGTAATCCTCAAAATCGAATTTCCCTTTTTTCATGCGGGCAGCCATTTCTTTTTCCTTGTCCGCATCAATATCTATATTGGCCTGTACCTTATCAATAAGAGACAGCACATCACCCATACCAAGTATGCGGCTGGCCATTCTGTCCGGGTAAAACTGCTCCAGATCAGAAAGCTTTTCTCCCATACCGACATATAAAATAGGCTTACCTGTAACAGCCTTTACGGAAAGTGCCGCACCACCACGGGTATCGCCATCCATCTTGGAAAGTACCACGCCGTCAATGCCGACCTTCTCATCGAATTCCTTGGCTACATTGACTGCATCCTGACCGGTCATGGCATCCACTACCAAAAGTGTCTGGTGCACTTCAACTTTAGACTTAATCTCCTGAAGCTCTGCCATCATGTCTTCATCTATGTGCAAGCGGCCGGCTGTATCCAAAATCACCACGTTGTGACCGTTCTTCCTGGCATGCTCTAAAGCTGCCAGTGCAATATCCACAGGCTTATGGTCCGTTCCCATGGAAAAGACCTCCACCTCCTGTTTGGCACCATTCACCTGTAACTGTTCAATAGCCGCAGGACGATACACATCACAGGCAACCAGCAAGGACTTTTTGCCCTTCAGTTTCAGCTTGCCGGCTATCTTTGCTGTGGTAGTCGTCTTACCTGCACCCTGCAGACCGACCATCATAATGACCGTAATCGCCTTACCGGGCTGCATCTGTATTTCTGTGGTCTCGGACCCCATCAGGGATATCATCTCTTCATTTACGATTTTGATGACCATCTGGCCGGGATTGAGTCCATTTAGGACATCTGTACCGATTGCCCGCTCTTCCACAGATTTAATGAACTGCTTTACCACACGGAAGTTAACATCGGCCTCTAATAGAGCCATCTTTACTTCCTTCAATGCGGCTCTGACATCTTCCTCAGTTAAACGGCCCTTGCTTCTTAAGTTTTTAAATACATTCTGTAGTTTATCCGTTAAACTTTCAAATGCCATGTGCACTCCTCGTAATTACATTCTTCTGATTCTCTCTATAACTTATCCAACAACTGCGTCCCTAATTGCTTTATTTCCTGCAACTCCTCTGACAGACTTCCTTCAGCATCCTTTTGTGCTATCCTGTCTGCCACCTGCAACATATCATTTATCATCTTTCTGGCTTCTGAAAACCGTTCCACCAGATGCAGACTGGCTTCGTAGTCACTTAATATCTTATCGCAGCGCTTAATCAGATCATGAACACCCTGTCTGCTGATGCCCTCCTGCTGGGCAATCTCTCCGAGGGAAAGGTCATTATAGACCGCATCCTCATATATCCTGCGCTGATGCTCCGTCAGCAGCTCACCGTAAAAATCATACAAAAGACCCTGTTCAAAAATCTTTTCCATGCTTTGAAACTGCCTTTCTTTCCTCTCATACTCGTGACACCTTAGTCACTATACAATAAAAGGAACAGGGTGTCAAGTATTTTTTCTTGACACCCTGCATATTTTTCCACTACAAAGCAAGCTATTCCTCCCGCTCGGACGGACTTTTGGACATTCTGCGCTTATATGCCCGCAAAAAGGTGGAATAATCCCGAAACCCGCTCTCATAACATGCCTGGGTAGCGGACATGCCTGCCGCAATCAGGCTTTTGGCAAGAAGTACTCTCTTTTCCGTAATATACTGGTGTATGGTATAACCGGTTTCCTCCTTGAACTGGCGCATCATGTGGAATTTACTGATATAAAAATGCTCTGCGAGCTCCTCTATGGATAAATCCTCTGACAAATGCTCTCCCACATACCGAATTAAGTCAATCATCTTCTGATTAAAATTAGCGGCATGGTCAAAGGTTCCTGTTCCATCCACAACTCCCCTGTTCACCAGAATCATAAATTCCATGAAAAGTACATTGGCATAAAGCTTCGCTGCATATTGAGAGTTTTCCTGCCCGTTCTTTTCAATTTCTTCAATCACCGATAACAACCTGCTATTCACCATAGCCGGAAAACGCAGCACATCAGAGCCTTCCTTTTTTGCCATCTTGAAGCAGTATTCCAAATCACACTCCTCTGTCCTGTGTCTTTCCAGATATTCACCGGATATGTAGAATACGATTCTCTCATAAGGCTCATCAAAGGCCACCTCCGGCCTGTGAATGGCCTCTTTATTTACCAGCACCATATCGAGGGGCTTTAATTTATAGGACTTGCCCTCGATGGTGTAGTTCACATTGCCCCTTAAGAATATCAACAGCTTATAAAAATCATGGTAATGGTAATCATAAGTCCTTTCCACATTGTCCTTTATGTGAAACATTTTAAAATCATCATAAAGGTATCCCTGTTTTTCATAGCTTTCTCTGCTATCTTCCTCTTTCATACAGACTCTCCTTCTCAGAGCTTTTCGCTAAAATAGCTTTTGTAGCCTTCTCCGAAAATTTCTGTTGCACTGCTCACAATCATGAATGCCTCCGGGTCTTCACTCTTTACGATTTCCTCCGCCCTTGGTGCGACCTGCTTTTTCATGACACACATAATCACCTTTTTATCTTTACCGCTATAGGCACCTTGCCCCTTCACATAGGTTACACCGATATCCAGTTCTTCCAAAAGCCTTCCCGTAATCTTCTCCGCATTGTCACTGATGATATAAATCAACTTGGCACCATCCCTGCCGTATAAAACCATATCCAGCATAAAGGAGGTCAGGAACACGGTAATGCCCGCATACATGGCGCTGTCGATATCCTTGAACACAAAAGCGGACGCTGTCACAATCAGCGCGTCTGTAAGCAGGAACAGAGCCCCCGTCTTCATATGAGGAAATTTCAGTTTGAGCAGCTTGATAATAATATCCGTGCCGCCTGTCGTGGAGCCGGCCTTGAATACACCGCCCAGCCCTACCGCAAACAATACCGCACCGGCAATGGATGCCAAAAGCGGATCATTGGTCACCGCGCCAATACCTCCCAGCATATCCGTAAAAAATGAAATCAAAAAAGTGCAGTAAACTGTGGATAAAATAAAGCGGAAACCGAATTTCCACATTCCCAGCAGCAAAATCGGAATATTCAGCACCAGGAACAAAAAACCGGTACTGATGGAAAAAAGCCTGTTCAGAATAATAGCAATACCGGTCACCCCACCGGGTGCCAGATTATTAGGATCCAGAAACAGGCTGACACCTAATGCATAGCAAAAGCAGGCTGCCGTCATCAACAGATAGTCCCCCGCAATTCTTTTCTTTGATTTTTTTTCTGTTTGCATGTTGTTTCCTTTCCGTGATCCTGTCGTTTAAAAAATCCGCATATATAGCATATGCGGATTTTATCGGTGTAATCACACTTCTTTTCAATCATTAAATAATTGTCTGTATTGTCTGTATCAGTTTGGGCTGATATCCTTCCTGTTCCAAGGCTGCAATAATCTGATGCTTGTGCTCCGTGCCAAAGGCTTCCATGGTAATCCGAAGCTCCACAGCCGCGTTACGGTTCGTAGATACAAACTGGTTGTGCTCCAGCTTGATGACATTGCCGTTCTGTTTTGCCACGATACCAGCTACCTTGTATAACTCACCCGGCTTGTCCGGAAGAAGTATGGATACCGTAAAGACACGGTCCCTGAAAATCAGTCCCTGCTGTACCACGGAAGACATGGTGATGATATCCATGTTGCCGCCACTTAAAATGGACACTATCTTTTTATCCTTTACATCCATATGCTTCAGTGCCGCTACCGTTAAGAGACCGGAATTTTCCACTACCATCTTATGATTCTCCACCATGTCAAGGAAAGCTACGACTAACTCTTCGTCCTTGACGGTAATGATATCATCCAGATTCTGTTGTATGTAAGGAAGCAGCTTGTCACCGGGAGTCTTCACCGCTGTACCGTCTGCAATCGTATTTACGGTAGGAAGCGTCACTACCTTGCCTGCCTTTAAAGATGCCTGCATACAGTTGGCTCCGGCCGGTTCCACACCAATCACCTTAATCTTGGGATTCAGTAGCTTGGCCAAAGTGGAAACACCCGTTGCAAGTCCACCGCCGCCAATGGGTACCAGAATATAATCTACCAAAGGAAGTTCTTTAAAGATTTCCATGGCGATGGTTCCCTGTCCCGTTGCAACAGTCAGATCGTTGAAAGGATGAATAAAGGTATAGCCCTTTTCATCAGCCAGTTCATATGCCCTTGCACATGCCTCATCATAGACATCACCGTAGAGCACTACCTCAGCACCGTAGCTCTTGGTACGGTTTACCTTCATCAGAGGTGTGGTAGTAGGCATCACGATGATAGCCTTTACACCATAGCATTTAGCTGCATAGGCAACACCCTGGGCATGGTTGCCTGCCGAAGCGGTAATAACACCTTTGGCACGCTGTTCCTCAGAAAGTGTGCTCATGGCATAATAAGCGCCACGTACCTTATAAGCACCTGTAAACTGCATATTTTCAGGCTTTAAATAAACTTTATTGCCGGTCTGTGCGCTTAAATAATCACTATATACTAATTTTGTCTCCAGGGTGACTCTCTTCACCACCTCAGAAGCTTCTTCAAATTTATCCAATGTCAACATTTTTTCTTCCATGTATCTTACCTCCGGAGCTCTTTCACAGATATTCATTGTACGCCTGCTATACCAAAAAGTCAATTTTTCATAGCCTGTTAATTGCTCACGTCAAATAAAGCATTTACGAATTCCTCAGAATCGAACTTCTGTAAATCCTCGATAGTCTCACCTACGCCGATATATTTTACCGGCACATGCAGTTCCGACTGAATAGCAACCGCAATACCACCCTTTGCCGTACCGTCCATCTTGGTAAGAATAATTCCGGTAAGCGCAGCTACCTCACCGAATTCTCTCGCCTGCGCCAGTGCATTCTGACCGGTAGTGCCATCCAGCACAATCAGGTTTTCCCTGTGTGCATCGGGAAATTCCCTGTCTATGATACGGTTCATCTTTTTCAGTTCTTCCATCAGGTTCTTTTTATTGTGAAGACGCCCTGCGGTATCAATCAAAAGCACATCCGCTTTTCTGGCCTTTGCAGCCGCTACTGCATCGAATACCACGCTGGCAGGATCCGAGCCTTCGGCACCACCTATCATATCCACGCCGGCTCTGTCCGCCCATTCCTTTAGCTGGTCCCCTGCGGCTGCACGGAAGGTATCGGCTGCCGCAATCAGCACTTTTCTGCCGCTGTCCTTCAGCTTACCGGCAAGCTTTCCTACGGAAGTGGTCTTTCCCACACCATTCACGCCGATTACCATGATGACCGACTGCTCATGCTCAAAATCATAGGCAGTTTCTCCTACCTGCATCTGCTCCTTGATGCTCTCAATCAGCAGCTTTTTACATTCGACAGGCTCCTTGATATGCTGTGCCTTCACTTCCTTCTTCAGGCGCTCCACGATCTCCGTGGTGGCATTTACACCGATATCGCCCATAATGAGGATTTCTTCCAATTCCTCATAGAAATCCTCATCGATGGCAGAAAATCCGCTAAATACAGAGTCTATCCCGTTTACGATATTGTCCCTGGTCTTTTTCAGACCACTTTTCAATCTCGCAAAGAAGCCCTTCTTTTCCTCGCTCATAAAAGCTCCTCCTAATTATCCAAATCCTTGTCTATCAGATTGACACTGACAAGGGCTGATACACCCTTTTCCTGCATGGTAATACCATAGAGCCTGTCCGCACTCTCCATAGTACCTCTTCTATGGGTAATGACAATAAACTGCGTGTTCTTGGTCAGTTTATGTAAGTACTTGGCGAAACGGCCTACATTGGACTCGTCTAACGCCGCCTCAATCTCATCCAGCAGACAGAAGGGCGATGGCTTCAGGTTCTGAATAGCAAACAGCAGTGCAATTGCCGTCAGCGCTTTTTCTCCACCGGAAAGCTGCATCATATTCTGCAGTTTCTTTCCGGGCGGCTGCG
>JBJFCM010000109.1:0-1499 GCA_051888955.1 Lachnospiraceae bacterium
ATTAAGGCAGGTGAATGACAGTGAGAGCAATCGGAATTATTTTAGCAGGTGGCAACAACCACCGTATGAAGGAGTTATCACAGAAACGTGCTATTGGAGCAATGCCCATCGCAGGCAGTTACCGCAGTATTGACTTTGCACTTAGCAATATGTCCAACTCCAGAATCCAAAAGGTAGCGGTATTTACCCAGTACAATTCGCGCAGCTTGAATGAACACTTAAGTTCTTCCAAATGGTGGGACTTCGGACGTAAGCAGGGTGGTCTGTATGTAATGACACCTGCGGTTACAGCGGACAACAGCAACTGGTATCGCGGTACGGCAGATGCTATCTACCAGAACCTTTCTTTCCTTAAGAACAGCCATGAGCCTTACGTAGTCATCGCATCGGGTGATTGCGTTTACAAGATGGATTTCGGTAAGCTGCTGGAATACCATATTGAGAAAAAGGCAGATATTACCGTGGTATGCAAGGATATGGAACCGGATGTCAATGTGGAGCGTTTCGGTACCGTTAAGATGAACGAGGAAAGCCGTATCGTTGATTTTGAGGAAAAACCGATTGTAGCCAAGACCAATACCATTTCCTGCGGCATCTATGTCATCAGAAGACGTCAATTGATTGAACTGATTGAGCGCTGTGCGGAAGAGGACAGATATGACTTTGTCAGGGATATTCTGATCCGCTACAAAGATATGAAGCGTATCTACGGCTATAAGATACATGATTACTGGAGAAATATTGCATCCGTTGAAGACTATTTCAATACCAATATGGATTTCCTGAAGCCAGAGGTGCGCAATTACTTCTTCAAGCAGTATCCGGATATCTACTCCAAGGTAGACGACCTGCCGCCTGCAAAGTATAATGTGGGTGCACAGATTAAAAACAGCTTGATTTCCAGTGGCTGTATCATAAACGGTGTCGTAGAAAACTCTGTCATATTTAAGAAGAGCTACATTGGAAATAACTGCTATATTAAGAATTCCATCATCTTGAATGATGTATATATTGGGGATAATACACACATCGAAAACTGTATTGTAGAGAGCCGTGATACGATCAGGGCAAACTCTTATCATGTTGGGGAAGATGGAATCAAGATCGTGATAGAGCGCGATGAGAGGTATGTTATTTAATTAAATTGTATTGCAAAAGGGGGTTACACCAATGCAGATTACGGATGTTCGTGTTCGTAAGATTACGAAAGAGGGCAAGATGAAGGCTGTCGTTTCCATTACCATTGATGATGAGTTTGTTGTACATGATATCAAGGTAATTGAAGGGGAGAAGGGATTGTTCATTGCGATGCCAAGCAAGAAAGCAACGGACGGAGAGTACCGTGATATTGCACATCCCATCAACTCAGCCACCAGGGATTCTATTCAGAGAATTATCCTTGATAGCTATGAAAAGGCTCTGCTTGAACCGGATGAAATGAATATCTGACAAAAAAGGAAGCTGCCGCTGAACATCAGTGGCAGCTTTTTTGATGCGCC
>JBJFCM010000109.1:1599-11361 GCA_051888955.1 Lachnospiraceae bacterium
AATCCGGGAAAGGAATATGCGGGTACAAGGCATAATATCGGATTTGATGTCATAGAAACATTAGCAGAGCAGGAAAACATAGGCGTTCTGGAAAAAAAGCATAAAGCAGTCATCGGAAAAGGCTATATCGGAGGACAAAAGGTTATCCTGGCGAAGCCACAGACGTATATGAACCTGAGCGGGGAAAGCGTGCGGGAACTGGTTGATTATTATAAGATAGACGAACGGGAAGAGCTGATTATTGTTTCGGATGATATCAGTCTGGAACCGGGGCAGATCCGGCTACGCAAAAAAGGAAGCGCGGGCGGACACAACGGGTTAAAGAGTATTATCGCTCATTTGGGACATGATGAATTTCAGCGTGTCAAAATGGGTGTGGGCGAAAAACCGAAGGGCTATGACCTGGCAGATTATGTACTGGGACATTTTACTTCCGATGAGAGGAAGCAGATGGATGAGGCGGCAGAGGAAGCAGCTGATGCTATTCGTATGATTATGGCTGATGGCATTGAAGCTGCCATGAATCGCTTTAACGGAAAGAGGTAGGTATGCAGGCATTACTTGCACCTCTGCGTGAACTGGCAGAGTATGACGAAATAAGAGAGCTTGTGCATAAGCGCAGGACACCGGTGGCGCTTACCGGCTGTGTGGACTCCCAGAAACTGCATATGATTTATGGACTCAGCGATGGTTTTAAATATAAAATCATCGTTACTTACAGTGACTTGAGAGCCAGGGAAATTTATGAAGAATATAAATTTTATGATAGAAATGTCATGCTGTATCCGGCTAAGGATTTGATTTTTTTTCAGGCAGACATTCATGGCAACAAACTGACGACGGAGCGGGTGAAGGTGCTCAGGCGCATGGCGGAAGGGCGACCGTTTACTTTGGTTACGACCTTCGCAGCGTTGATGACTCCGCAGACGGCGTGGAATATTGAGGAAGATACCGTTTTTATCGATAAGAGGACGAGCATTGATGAAGGGGCATTGGCACGTAAGCTTTTGACCATGGGCTATGAGAAAAACTACCAGGTAGAAGCGCCGGGACAGTTTTCTATCCGGGGCGGAATTGTGGATATTTATGATGTGACGGAGGAAAATCCCTATCGTATCGAACTGTGGGGTGATGAGGTAGAGTCTATCCGCAGCTTTGATATCCTGAGCCAGCGTTCTATTGAACAGCTTTCTTCAGTGCGAATCTTTCCGGCATCGGAATTTGTACTTACACAGGAGGATGTAAAAAGCGGCTTTGAACGGATAGAAAAAGAGGCGGCAAAGCAGGAAAAACTTTTTAGAGATGCCTTTCAGACGGAAGAGGCACACCGAATATCCACCCAGATAAAGGAACTGAAGGAGCAGGTGCTGGAATTCCGGAATATGGCCAGTCTGGAGGGATATATCCGTTATTTTTATAAAGAGGAGCAGCTGCAAAGTCTGGTGAAGCTGTTACCCGAGAACCATTGCCTGTTTTTGGATGAACCGGCCCGCTTACGGGAGCATGCACAGGCTGTGGAAACGGAATTCAGGGAAAGCATGGCTAGCAGGGCAGAAAAAGGTTATATTCTGCCCGGGCAGATGCAGGTGCTCTATGGCAGTGATGAGGTGGCGGCTGCTATCCAGAGGACTTCCTTTGTGACGCTGGCGGCAATGGATTTGAAAAATCCACTGATTAAGGTGCAGAGACATTTTGATATTCTGGCTAAAAGCATTTCTTCCTATAATAATAGCTTTGAAGAGCTGGTGAAGGATTTAAAAAGATATAAAAAGAATGGGTACCGGGTGCTTCTTTTGTCGGGGTCCCGTACCAGGGCAGAGAGACTGGCAGAGGATTTGCGGGAGCAGGAGCTGACAGCGGTTTATTCCCAGGACCCGGAGCGTGAAGTTCTGCCCGGAGAAATACTGACACAGTATGGACACGTGAACAAAGGCTTTGAGTATCCGCTTATTAAATTTGTTGTCATATCGGAAAGTGATATTTTCGGAGCAGCGCGGAAAAAGAAGAAACCGAGACATAAGTATGAAGGCCAGAAAATCAAGGATTTTGCAGAGCTTAAGGTGGGCGATTATGTAGTACACGAAAGCCATGGACTGGGTATCTACCGGGGGATTGAAAAGGTAGAGGTGGACAAAGTCGTCAAGGATTATTTGAAGATTGAGTACCGGGACGGCGGCAATCTGTATATTCTGGCTACCGGGCTGGATGTCATACAGAAGTATGCTTCTGCGGATGCGGCCAAGACTCCTAAACTGAACAAGCTGGGAACCCAGGAGTGGAATAAGACCAAGACAAAGGTGCGGACAGCAGTGGATGCCGTGGCGAAGGATCTTGTGGAATTGTATGCTATCAGGCAGCAGTCGGAAGGCTTTCAGTATGGGCCGGATACGGTCTGGCAAAAAGAATTTGAAGAGATGTTCCCCTTCGAGGAGACGGAGGACCAGCTTCAGGCAATTGAGGATACCAAAGCGGACATGGAGAGCAAAAAAATCATGGACCGCCTCATCTGTGGGGATGTGGGCTATGGTAAGACGGAAATTGCCATAAGGGCGGCCTTTAAAGCAGTACAGGAAGGGAAGCAGGTGGTATATCTGGTGCCGACTACCATTCTGGCACAGCAACATTACAATACCTTTACTCAGCGGATGAAGGACTTCCCGGTGAGAGTGGATCTGTTATCCCGTTTCAGGAGCGCAGGGGAACAGAAAAAGACCATAGAGGATTTGAAGAAAGGGCTGGTGGATATTGTAATCGGTACCCATCGCGTATTATCAAACGATGTGGTGTTTAAGGATCTGGGACTTCTTATCATTGATGAGGAGCAGCGCTTCGGAGTGGCACACAAGGAGAAAATCAAGAAACTCAAAGAAAATGTGGATGTGCTGACCCTGACGGCCACGCCCATTCCCCGTACTCTGCATATGAGCTTGATCGGTATCCGGGATATGAGCGTCTTAGAAGAGGCACCTAATGACAGACTGCCCATCCAGACCTATGTCATGGAATACAATGAAGAGATGGTAAGGGAGGCCATAGTCAGGGAACTGTCCAGAAATGGCCAGGTTTACTATGTCTATAACCGGGTAAATAATATCGCGGATGTGGCGGCATCCATACAGAAACTGGTGCCGGAAGCTGAGGTGGCATTTGCCCATGGACAGATGAAGGAGCAGGAACTGGAGCGCATTATGTATGATTTCATAGCCGGAGAAATCGATGTGCTGGTGTCCACTACCATTATAGAGACCGGTCTGGATATTTCCAATGTAAACACGATTATCATTCATGATTCGGACAATATGGGGCTTTCACAGCTTTATCAGCTCAGAGGGCGTGTGGGACGATCCAATCGGACGGCTTATGCATTCCTTATGTATAAGCGGGATAAGATGTTGAAGGAAGTGGCTGAAAAGAGACTGGCGGCAATCAAAGAATTTACGGAGCTGGGCAGCGGCTTCAAGATTGCCATGCGGGATTTGGAAATCAGGGGAGCCGGTAATCTGCTGGGTAAGCTGCAGCACGGGCACATGGAAGCAGTCGGATATGATTTGTACTGCAAGATGTTAAATGAGGCTGTCAAGAATTTAAAGGGCATTCCCACTATAGAGGATTTTACGACGGTGGTAGATATGGACGTGGATGCCTTCATCTCACCGGAATATATCGTGAATGAAGTGCAGAAGCTGGATATCTACAAGCGTATCGCAGGCATTGAAAATGAAAAAGAGCGGGACGATATGAAGGATGAACTGTTAGACCGCTTCGGAGCCATTCCCAAATCTGTAGATAACCTGTTGCGGATTGCCTTAATCAGGGTATCGGCCCATGCTTTATACATGACGGAAATCAAGGGGAAGAATGAGAGAATTACCTTTACCTTCCGGCCGGATGCAAAAATCAATGTGGCAGGTATTCCTGCGATGATTAAAAGACATAAGGACAAACTTTCCTTTACGGCATATGGCAATCCTTTTTTTACCTACAAATATCAAAGGACGGGGCTGGTGGAAAAAGATGCAGAGCTCATCCTGACGGATACGGAAATGCTGTTAAAAGAAATGTCCGCTATTTTAGCAGATACGAACGAGGGAGAAGGAACAGATGATTGAGAATTCAGGGCAGCTTTTGTCCGCAATTTTGGATGTTGCAGAGATTATGCTGGAGTCCGGGGCAGAGGTAAACCGGGTGGAAGATACGATAGAACGTATGGCACATGCCTATGGATACAGTAGGGTAGATGCTTACAGTATTATTTACAGCATTGTGGTTACAGTGCACGATCCGGATGGGAATATTGAGACTCAGACCAGGAGAATTCATAGTTCAGTAACGGATATGCGAAAGGTGGAGTTATGCAATGCACTGTCCAGGACGGTATGCAGAGAGCCTCTGTCCTTGGCAGAACTTCGGGGAAAAATAGAGGATATCCGGCAGGCTAAAGGATATCCGGAGTGGTTGTTGTTTTTATTTTACGGCATCAGTTCTGCGGCTTTTTCCGGTTTCTTTGGAGGAAGTATAGGGGATATGGGGGCAGCCTTTCTTGGAGGCCTTGCTATCCGGACCATCCTGTTGCTGGGAAACAGGCTGAAGGTGCAGAATATTATTCTTACCATGCTCTGTTCTGTGGCTGCAGGAATGGTAACGGTGTTTATGGTGCGCATCGGACTGGGCACATCTGCAGATAAAATCATGATTGGAAATATCATGCTGCTGATTCCGGGAATACCGTTTACAACAGCTTTGCGGGATATGATAAGAGGTGACTTGATTAGCGGGGGTCTGGTCCTTTGTTCCGCCGTTATTCAGGCAATTGCGATTGCAGTAGGTGTTGCACTGGTAATGTGGCAGACAGGAGGTGGCTTCTGATGCAGGAGATAATACAGACCCTGTTGGGGACTCTGGGAGCCGTGGGATTTTCCATTTTCTTTAATGTGAGGGGCAGGAAGCTTGTAGTGGCGGCCGTCGGCGCCGCTGTTTCCTGGATTATGTACCTGATATTGTATCAGATTCACGGGGACGTGGTCATAAGTATTCTGGGTGCAACGCTGGCAGTAGGCGTTCTTTCGGAAATCATGGCACGGGTGATTAAGGCACCGGTTATTATCCTGTTAGTGCCGATGCTGATTCCACTGCTGCCGGGAAGTGAATTATACTATACCACTGCCAACATGGTACTGGGAAATGAGGCAGAGTTCGCAAAGCATTTAAAGCTTGTTGTAGAGGAGGCAGGCGCCATTGCCTTCGGCATCATCCTGGTGACTTGTACGGTGCAGGTAATCTTGAAGGTTTATCATCATTTTGCCAATCGCACATGTCATGACAGGGATACTGCCTGCTATAAATGAAAAATTAATGTTTCGTAAACAGTAATTAAAGAGGCAAAAGGAAAGATTTCAGAGTTAGAAAAGGTATGAAATATTGTGGTAAATGCGGTGCCAATATGATGGAAGAATCATAATTTACAGGACGGAGGAGAAATGATTTTGCGGTCATTTCTCCTCCGTTTTGTAAATTAATATTTCATAAACAAAAGTCAAACAAAGAATAAATAAACACATGGTATTCTTGCAATATCAAATGAAACAAAATAAATTTTAAGAAGGAGATTAAGAATATGGCAAAATCAAAGTTGGTAAAAGTAAATGAGAAGATTGCTGAGAATGTAGTTGGAGGCTACAAGAAAATTGAGGAAGGCGTAGTCGGCGGCTATAAAAAAATCGAGGATGGAGCAGTGGGAGGCTTTAATAAAATTGCAGATAAGTTCGTAGATAATTTTCTGACTAAGGAAGGCGAGACTGTGGAAGAGGCAAAAGAAAGATTAGCCGCAGAACAGAAAGAAAGAGAAGAAGCCGGTAAAGCAGAGGATAGAAGAAAGGCAGGCATCGAATAATGAAGAAAAGTACATTTGTTGCTATGATTTTAGGGACAATCGGCGGAATTTTGTTTGCACTTGGCATGTGCATGGCACTGATTCCGGAGTGGAATGCGTTCAGACCGGGTGTCATTATGGGAGTGATTGGAGCAGTTGTGCTGCTGATTATGGTATTTGTATGGAGAAGGATGGAAAACAAAGAACCGATTAAACCGTCAGGAAAAATCATCGGTGCAACACTGCTTGGGATCATTGGAGCCTTGCTGTTGGGTGTGGGTATGTGTCTTACAATGGTATGGAGCCATATGGTTGCCGGAATTGTAATCGGAATTGTCGGTATCGTTGTGCTTCTCTGCCTGATTCCTTTTATCAAGGGCTTAAAGTAAAAAGTTTTCAATGGATCTAAGATGCGGTAGAAGGAAATTCTGCCGCATTTTTTTGAGTATTTGCAGCGTGTGTTCACACTTTAGACACAGTTTTCAAACAAATCTCAAACAAAACTGGTTTATTATAAAACAAGATGTATGATAAACTGTGGATATAAGGAAGCTTCATATATGAAAAATGAAAAAGAAATCAAGAAAAAAATGAGCAGATATATTCCGTCGTTACGTCTGCAATACCGGATTCTTTTGTATTTTGTGACGATTATCTGCATTGTACTTGCCCTGTTAAATGTAGCGCTTGCGTGTTTTCCGTACCTGGTTGGCATCCTGTTTTATGTGCTTGCAGCTATTACACTGACTGCAAGCAGTTATTATATCGTTATTCATATCAGACAGGACATCAGAGAAATCATAAAACCGGCAATCGCAGCGAATCCGTATACGAATAAAGTAACAACTGATTACAGATGGAGAACCATTTGGTTTGCGGTGCCCGGTATGGTGAGTAATATTATTTTTGCGGTATTCAACGGAGTAATCGGCATCACCAGTCATTCGGCGTGGTTTGGTACACTGTCGGCATACTACATTCTGTTGAGTGTCATGCGGGCAGGAGTTGTCAGGCAGGAGAGAATATTAGCCGGTGTCAAAGAAAAACAGGAGCATATGAGTCGGGAACTCTCTGTTTACCGCAGAAACAGTATTCTGTTCATATTTATGGCAGTCGTACTGGCGGGAGCGGTTATTCTGCTTCTGAATGCGCAGGGAGGTAAGGATTATCCCGGACTTACGATATATGCAGTGGCAACATATTCATTTTATAAGATTACCATGTCCACGATACAGGTGGTTAAGGTAGGAAAAAGAAAATCACCGCTTCTTTCCATCACCAGAAGAATCGGATATATTGATGCCTGTGTTTCCATTTTGACACTCCAGACGGCGATGTTTGCTTCCTTTGCAGAGGGAGAGGAAGCGTTTGTAAAGCTGATGAATGGAATTACCGGGAGTGTCGTGTGTTTGATGGTTCTGGGTTTGGGGATACAGGGAGTTTACTATTCTTATAAAAAAATAAATCAGTGAAAAGGAGGAAACCGAGATGATAAAAATACTTGTGGTTGAAGATGATGTAAATTTAAATCAGATTGTCTGCACTTATTTAAATGATAGCGGATTTCAGGCAAAAGGATGTTTGTCTGCAAATGAGGCATATGAGGAAATGTACAACAATCTGTACGAACTGATTATTTCAGATATTATGATGCCGGAGATTGACGGATTTGAATTTGCACAGACAGTCAGGGAGGTAAATAAAGCCATTCCTATTTTATTCATGTCAGCAAAGGATGATCTGCCATCCAAACAAAGAGGTTTTCAACTGGGAATTGACGATTACATGGTAAAACCGATTGAACTGGATGAACTGCTGCTTCGTGTCAGGGCGCTGCTTCGCAGAGCAAATATAGAAATGGAGCGGAAGATTACGGTAGGCAATTTGGAACTGGATGCGGACGGAATGAGCGCAACGGTGGACGGGGAAGAGATTAGCCTTACCACGAGAGAATTTAATATTATTTATAAACTGTTATCCTATCCGAAAAAGACATTTTCCAGGGCACAGCTCATGGATGAATTTTGGGGGATAGACAGTGACACCAATCTTCGTGCGGTTGATGTCTATGTGACAAAGCTCAGGGATAAGCTGTCGGCGTGTGATGGATTTAAAATCGTGACAGTACGGGGACTTGGATATAAGGCGGTATTAGCATGAGAAAAGGTAAAAATTACGAACCAGTGAAAGAGAGCAGGTTTCCAACCTCTCTGCTTGCGATTTTTTTTGGAATACTTCTTTTGATGTCCGGAATCCATATAGGATTGATTGTACTTGTGAACCGCATGGAGTGGCATGTGGTTGTTCAGTGTATCATCCCAATGATTTATTGGGGAATGGTTGCGATGGCTCTTACCTTATTCACCAGAAGAAAAATTCGTGCTGCCTATGAAGAACCTATGCATAAACTTGCAGAAGCCACTAACCGGGTGGCAAACGGAGATTTTTCTGTGTATGTTCCTGCGTTTCATACACAGGACAAATGGGACTATCTGGATGTCATGATTATGGATTTTAATAAGATGGTAGAGGAACTGGGGAGCATTGAAACACTGAAAACCGATTTTGTGTCAAATGTATCTCATGAAATGAAAACGCCTATTGCCATTGTTAAGAATTATGCAGAACTTTTGAAAGCAGAACATATTACAGAAGAACAGAGGAAAGAATATGCAGAAAGTATTGAAAATGCTGCAATGAGGCTTTCCAATCTGATCAGTAATATTCTCAAATTGAATAAGCTGGAAAACCAAAGAATAACTCCGGAAGTAGAAGCTTATGACGTGTGCAGACAGTTATGCGAATGTATTCTTCAGTATGATGATGTGTGGGATGAAAAGGAAATAGAACTGGAAACGGAGATAGAGGATGTGGCAATGGTAGAAGCAGATCAGAGCCTTCTGGAGCTTGTGTGGAACAATCTTTTGTCGAATGCCATCAAGTTCACGGAGCCGGGAGGAACTGTTACAGTGAAACAGACATCAGAGAAAGATTATATAAAAATATCTGTTTCTGACACAGGATGTGGTATGGACAGTGACGTTATGAATCATATGTTTGACAAGTTTTATCAGGGAGATACTTCTCATTCAAAAGAAGGAAACGGACTGGGACTGGCATTGGTAAAACGGGTGCTGGAGTTATCAGATGGCGATATTCAGGTTTTTAGCGAGGCAGGAAAAGGAAGTACATTTCTTGTAACTTTGCCTGCGTCAAGCAGATTCGAAAATGGAGGCAATCAGTAATGGAAGATACTGTAGTGACAAAAAAAGAATTTGTGGGTTATGAGTATAAAGAGGTACACACAGATAAGAGTAAAGTATCTTTTTTGCTGGATGGGTATGAGAATTTTGGATGGGAGCTGGATGGAAATATTATAGAGGACTCCGGAGAAAACAAAAATCCTATGAAAAAAGAAAAAGTAATTCTTAGGCTCAAAAGAAACCGCAAGATAATAAATAAAATGGAACTTACAAGGCTTCAGAGAAATTTTGAAAGCTGTGTCAGAGAAATAGAAATACTGGAAAAATCCAAAACTTCTACAGCGACTATGTATGCACTCATTATTGCAGTTGTGGGCACCGCATTTATGGCAGGAGCAACCTTTGCGGTGACAGCGCAACCGCCTCATGTCATCCTGTGTATCTTACTTGCCGTACCGGGCTTTATCGGATGGATATTTCCTTATTTTGTTTATAAGTGGCTTGTCGGAAAGCGGACAGAAAAAGTAACACCGCTGATAGAAGGAAAGTATGATGAGATTTATGAGATATGTGAAAAGGGAAACCGGCTGTTGTCCTCAGAACCAGATTACCAAGCAGCAGGCTACTCCAAAGCGCAAGAACAATTTACATCAGATTCTTGAAAAACTACGGTTATTCGTATATAATGTA
>JBJFCM010000110.1:0-2520 GCA_051888955.1 Lachnospiraceae bacterium
TTTTGTATGTGCTTTGCGGAATTCTGACAGGTGGGGCTTTGGGCAATATGATTGATCGCATCAGGCTGGGGTATGTTGTAGACTTCATTTATTTCTCCCTCATTGATTTTCCTATTTTCAATGTGGCGGATATGTGTATTGTGGTTTCTGTTATCATACTTGGAATTTTGTTTTTGTTTGTTTACAAAGAGGAGGATTTGTCATTCCTGAATTTCAAACAGAAAAAATTCCGTGAGGTGAAATAGCCCGATGGATGAGTTTCGTTTTCAGATAACTGAAGAAATGGAAGATGAGAGAATCGATAAGTGTATCAGTATGCTTATCGATTCTTTGTCGCGTTCTTATATCCAAAAGCTGATTAAGGAGGAAGCCGTAACAGTAAACGGCAAGCCGGCAAAAGGCAGTTATCGGGTCAAGGCGGAGGATGAAGTGGTGTTCTGTCTGCCAAAAGCGGTGGAGCCGGACATCCAGCCGGAAAATATTCCATTGGATATTCTGTATGAGGATAAGGATGTCATTGTAGTAAATAAACCTAAGGGAATGGTAGTCCATCCGGCTGCCGGTCATTACAGCGGCACATTGGTCAATGCCCTTATGTATCATTGTGGCAGCGAGTTGTCAGGGATAAATGGGGTGATGCGTCCCGGCATTGTCCATAGAATCGACAGGGATACCACAGGTTCCCTCATTGTCTGTAAAAATGACCGCGCCCACAACTGCATTGCCGAACAACTGAAAGAGCACACTATCAATAGACGCTATCTGGCAATCTGCCATGGAGTCATAAAAGAAGAGGAGGGGACAGTGAATCGTCCCATTGGCCGGCATCCGGTGGACAGAAAGAAGATGGCTGTTACAGAAAACGGCAAAAAGGCCGTTACTCATTACCGGGTCTTGAAACGTTTTGAAAAATATACTCTTATTGAATGCGTATTGGAAACCGGGCGGACGCACCAGATCAGGGTACACATGGCAAGCATAGGCCATCCTATTTTGGGAGATGAGGTCTACTCCACACAAAAATCTCCTTTTAAACTGGAAGGACAGACACTGCATGCCAAGATTTTGGGCTTTAAGCATCCGTCAAGTGGAGAGTATATTGAGGTGGATGCTCCTTTGCCGGATTACTTTAAACATCTGTTGGAAATCCTGTAAATAGTTACGAAAGAAGGGCTGATGCATGAATATATTCGATATTTTAGGGCCTGTGATGGTAGGTCCAAGCAGTTCCCATACGGCAGGTGCGGTACGAATCGGCTATATGGCAAGAAAGCTTTTGCAGGATGAACCTGTTTATGCTGATATCATTTTACACGGTTCTTTTGCAACCACAGGCGTCGGACATGGTACTGATAAGGCATTGATTGCGGGCCTTTTAGGTATGCAGCCGGATGATATCCGCATTCCTGACAGCTTTCAGTTAGCCAGAAAAGAAGGGCTTAAATTTGAATTTACAAATAAGAATCTCAGGGATGCCCATCCCAACACGGCGGTGCTGACTCTGGCAGGAAGAAAGGGTCGTTCCCTGCAGATGCAGGCAGCTTCCATCGGAGGTGGAAGAATCCTGGTACACAGACTGGATGGCATAGAGGTAAACTTCTCTGCTGAGAAGCCCACCTTGGTCGTGCATAATCAGGATATGCCGGGACATGTGGCAAAGGTTACAGGAATGTTGGCTGATAAAGGTATCAATATAGCCACAATGCAGCTTTACCGTGCAAAAAAAGGTGGATATGCAGTTATGGTGCTGGAACTTGACCAGTGTATTAATAGAGAAGATATACAGGTTCTGGAAGGACTGGATGGCATTATAAAAGTGACATATATTGATATGGAGGAAGAAACCCATGGCGTTTGAGGCGTTGGAAGAAATTGTAAAACGGTGTGAAGAAGAAAAAAAGCCGTTTTGGCAGGTTGTCATGGAAGAGGATGCTGCAGAGCGCGGTGTGACTGTAGAAGAATCTATGGAACAGATGCGCGCCATCTGGGATGCCATGCTGTTAGCGGCAGCTACGTATGATAAGGATACATGTTCCGCCAGCCGGATGGCCGGTGGAGATGGTTATAAGATGGAGCAGTATGCAGAGAAGGAAGAAAGCCTCTGCGGTTCTTATATGACGGAGGTGATTGCCGGTGCGTTGCAAATGGGTGAGTCTAACGCCTGTATGAAACGTATTGTTGCAGCTCCCACGGCTGGTGCCTGCGGTGTTTTGCCCGCAGTGCTGGTTCCATGGTTTCGTCATAAAAAAGGCTCCACAGAGGATATCATGCACGCCATGTATACTTCGGCAGGTATTGGACAGGTCATTGCTACAAGAGCATCGATAAGCGGTGCACAGGGAGGCTGTCAGGCAGAAATCGGTTCTGCATCTTCCATGGCAGCCGGTGCTTTGGTCACTTTAAAAGGCGGCAGCCCCGAACAGATTGTTCATGCCGCAGCCATAGCGTTAAAAAACCTTTTGGGGCTGGTGTGCGATCCTGTTGCCGGTCTTGTAGAAGTACCCTGTATCAAAAGAGGGG
>JBJFCM010000111.1:0-4087 GCA_051888955.1 Lachnospiraceae bacterium
CGATGCTGATGTTTGTGCCGGAGCAGATGCGGAAGTTTGCGTCGGCTCCGATGCCGGTGTTGCCTCCGATGCCGCATCCGTTCTTCCGCACCCCATCAATAAACTGCTTATAAGCACTACAAGTGCAATCTGACAAATACTACTATATCTTTTCATTTTCATGTTTACACTAATCCTAAACTACCTCAATTTGACACATGCCCATCGCCCTCAATGCATTTTCATGGCTTTCAGGCGTTACACCCGCACAAATGTTGCTGTCCACTACGATAGGGACCTCAGGCAGGTAAGCTTTTAAAAGCATCGCATTCGATATGACACATATGTCAGTACACAAGCCGCAGAGTACAATGGCACTGATGCCCCCATAAGAAGCCATATTCCCACTGATGTAAGCAGCCAGTTCCTTCGAGCCAAAGGTAATCTTATCAAAGACCGGCGCAGAAAGCGACTGCCGCAGGGCATCTATTTTCTCCTGCAGTTCCCATCCCTTAGTTCCTTTGATACAGTGCTCCACCGGAAGCTTCTTTCCTTCTGCTGTCTGTAAATACTGCTCCGTATGGGTATCTCTGGTAAAAAGCACCGGTCCATCAAAGGTCTTAATCCGTTCAATCACCCCCGGCACTATCGCCTGGGCTTCTTTTGTACCCAGACTCCCGTCAATAAAATCATTCTGCATATCTATCACAACAAGTAAACGCTGCATATTTATTCCCCCTGCTCCTCTTTCTTGGCCACCTTTTTCTCATACATCTGCTTATCTGCCATAATCAGATAATCATCCAGCTTCTTATTTTCTCCTGAAACAGTGAGTACGGTTCCCATACTGATACTAATGCTTGCTCCCTCCAGTTCCTCCATTACCTTATCATGAAATGTAGTAACCAATTCCTTTGTCGCATTGGGAAAGAACGCAATGAATTCATCTCCGCCAAACCGACAGACATACCCATCCTCGGGACAGTTCTTCTTAAGTACCTCTGCAATTTTCTTAAGCACCCTGTCTCCGTAGTCATGTCCTAAGGTATCATTAATCTGCTTGAATCTGTCTGCATCCACAAACGCTACAGCACAAGGTATCCGATTGGCACAATACTCCGCAAACGCAGGTTCAATTTTTTCTGAATAGGCAATTCTGTTATATATTCCGGTCAACTGATCGCGGTCATAAATTTCACGCATTCTCTTATTCGCATTTTCCAGCTGGAATTGCTTAAAGAGATTTTCCATCCCCCTGATCAGCGTGTCATGAATATCACACAACAAATAGGAATTATCATACAAAAATCGACCGTTTTTCAAAATGGTAAAACCTACTGTCTGCTCCTTAAAATGAAGCGGTGTAAAAGTATAGGTACTCGTTGCGCCATTTTCATCCATATACCGATATAAAGACCTAAGATCATTTATAACAGGCTGCTTTCCTCTTTCATAAAAGTATCCAAGAGTCAAGTTGTTCCAGTCATAACCTGAAACCTGAAAAGCGGTATCCGGTTCTGCATCATACAACTTTTTATCTACCACAACATAAAAGCCGTCACAATCCAGTTTGGACAAAAATTCTGCCGAATACTGAAACATTTCCTGGAAACTATTGCTTTTGGCCAGATTACCGCCCAGCTTCAAAAGCATTTCATCCACATCGGAGGCCGTAACACCGTTTATAATCTGCTGCTTCATGTATTTCCTGTAATCCACCAGTCCGCTGTTCTCACAACCGCAGCTTTCTGTATAGATACATTTTGTCGAAACAAAATTATATTTTCCCGGCTTTTCCCCATGCCAGATACGAAACAGGACATCCATGCATTCTTCGCCAATTTTTTCCCTGACATGTTCCACTGTCGTAATCTGTGGTTGATAAAAAGCAGCTTTATCCAGATTATCAAAGCCCGTCACTTTAAAATCCTGTGGCACCTTATATCCTGCCTTTTCCGCTTCCTCGCATAATCCGGCCGCAATATTATCATTGGCACACACAAATACATCCGGCATATCCCATTTTTTCTTCAGTACGTTTCTAAAATGCTCTCTGCCGCTCTCAAAGACGTAATCCCCATACAGAACGGGATTTTTTTCTGCATCCAGCCCGAATTCCCTGATTTTTTCCAGATAAGCCTCCGCACGGACCCTGTTTTCATAGTTATCCTCAGGTCCACCCGCAAAAATGAATCTGTTGCAATGATGTACCCGGTACAAATGATCCATCATATCGGATATCGCCTGCCTGTTATCGATTCCGGCATAATAAAAATCATCCACATCATAACAGATACTGATAACCGGCACGCAACAGTGTCTCAGCTTATCAATCAGTTCATTGCGTATGCTTTGAATAATAGTATTGTTAAAATCCACAACAATACCATCAAAGCTGTTTAAATTGGGAAGATTGAAAATATTATACTCTCCCTGATTGTGCTTTTCATCCTTGCTCCTGTTTCCGAAGCAATTATACTGATACAAGCAAACTTCCTCACCGCTTTTTCTAATGCGGCTCAGAATCCCATCCACCCATGCATATACCAGTTCTCTTTTCCACCCGTCTGTTATTAACGCTACTCTTTTCATACTCTTCTCTTGCTCTCACCATTTTATAAAATCACATGTTTGGGACACTTTTCCGCACAAATACCGCAACCGGTACACTTCTCCTGATCAATAATAGCATGGAAATTTTCTACTTTGACAGCTCCTGCCGGACAGTTCTTCACACAGATGCCGCAACCGATGCATCCTGTCGTACATGCCTTCATGGTCACAGGTCCCTTGTCCTGAGAACTGCAAGCCACAATATGCTTTGCCTCATAGGGCTCCAGAGAAATCAAATGCTTGGGACATACTGCAATACACTTACCACAAGCCTTACAGGCTTCCCTGTCCACTACTGCAATTCCATTTTCCACGTGAATGGCGTCAAATGGGCATGCCTTTGCGCAGGTACCAAACCCCAGACAGCCGTAATTGCAGGATTTAGGACCACCGTTTGGTACAAAGCTGAGCATGCGGCAATCCTCAATTCCCGTATATTCATAGTCCGGATGGGTCTTTTCACAGTCACCCATACAATGCACAAAAGCCGCCATCCGCACTGTTTCCTTGCTTTCCACGCCCATAATAGCGGCAATCTGCTTGCCCACCGGCTCTCCGCCTACGGGGCAGGCATTGACCTCAGCTTCCCCCTTGGCAATCGCTGCCGCCAGACCGGAACAGCCGGGAAATCCACATCCGCCACAATTGTTACCGGGCAATGCTGCCAGTACGGCTTCTTCCTTTTCATTGACCTTCACCTTAAATATAATGGCCGCAATCCCCAAAAAGAGACCGACAAATATGCCGATGCCTCCTATCAGAATTGCTGCACTTACAATTCCCATTGCATCCATCATCCATCCTCCTTACAAAAGACCTGAAAATCCGCAGAATGCGATGGCCATGAGTCCTGCTGTCAACAGAACATGCGGCATTCCCTTAAAGGATTCCGGTATATCATTATATGCCATCTTCTCTCGCAAACCGGCCAGTATGACGATTGCAATCATAAAACCCAGCGCTGTGGCAAAACCATTCACTATGCCGGCCAGTATTCCATATTCCTTCTGCACGTTCGTCAGAGCTACACCCAATACTGCACAGTTAGTAGTAATCAGGGGCAGATAGACACCCAGCGCCTGATACAATGATTTCATGAACTTCTTTAAGAACATTTCCACAAACTGCACCAATGCGGCAATTACCAGTATAAATACGATGGTCTGCAGGTACTCCAGATGGAAATGTACCAGCACATACTTGTAAATTACCCCCGCAATGGCGCTGGACAGCGTAATAACAAAAATAATGGCACTGCCCATACCTGCCGCCGTATTCATCTTTTTAGATACGCCAAGGAAAGGACACAGTCCCAAAAACTGGCTTAAAACCACGTTGCTTACCAGAGAAGAGCTGATAAGTATAATAAGTAATTCCTTTACTGTTTCCATTTATTTCTCCTCCTCTCCGTCCAGATCTATAAATTCTACATTTCCCTGTTCTTCTTTCTTTGCCTGCTCTTTTTTCTTCTCCTGTTTTTTCTCAGGTTCTTCCT
>JBJFCM010000111.1:4187-11187 GCA_051888955.1 Lachnospiraceae bacterium
TCTTCTTTCTTTGCCTGCTCTTTTTTCTTCTCCTGTTTTTTCTCAGGTTCTTCCTTCACAGCTTCAGAAACCCTGTCAGCACAACCGTTCTCTCCACAATTCAGGCAGTCATGCCCACAGCCGGAACCTACTTTGCTCATATCCTTGCCTCTCTTTGTACCCTTGATCTTTACAAAATTCTGCAGGGCAGAAAGGGCTGCCAGAACAAAGAAGGCACCCGGTGCCAGCACAAAGATACCGATGGGCGTAAAGTTCTCTGGCATAATTCCAAAACCAAACACCTTGCCGGTACCCAAAAGCTCCCTGACGGCGCCGATACAGGTGAGTGCCACGGAAAATCCCAATCCCATACCGATACCGTCAAATAAAGAGGAAATCGGACCATGGGAATAGGCATAGGCTTCCGCACGTCCCAAAATAATACAGTTTACAACGATAAGGGGAATGTACACCCCCAATGCTTCGTTTAAGGAAGGCAGATAAGCCTCCAGCAAAAGCTGCACTATCGTAACAAAAGATGCGATGATTACAATAAAAGCCGGAATTCTCACCTTATCAGGAATAATCTTACGAAGCAGGGAGATAATCAGGTTGCTTAAAGCCAGTACCACTGCTGTGGTAAGTCCCATTCCCAGACCGTTCATAGCGGAGGTGGTAACAGCCAGCGTAGGACACATTCCCAGCATCAGCACGAAGGTAGGATTTTCTTTTACGATACCATTATACAGTCTTTCTACTGCACTGTTTTCCTTCATTATTCGTTACCCCCTTCCTGCAATAAAGTTTGAAAATAATACAAGCCTGCATTCACCGCATTAGTCACTGCCTTTGTAGTAATGGTCGCACCGCTGATGGCATCAATTTCATTGTCAGTTGTTGCCCCCGTCTTGGTGTAAACAAAAGTATCTACGTTTTTGCCAGCAAACTGGGGCACCAGAACCTCACCTGCCCGCATTCCCAGACCGGCTGTTTCCGAAATGCTTAAGATGGAAATACCGTTTAAGGTACCGTCCATCGTAATGCCCATCATCAGTTCAATGTTGCCTCCATACCCTTCTTTGGAGGTTGTGTTGATTACATAGCCCAAAAGTGTGCCGTCGGCCGAAAGCGCTCTGTAAACCGTTCCAATCTCCACACCATTTGCTGCAGCATACTCCTCGGCAACCGATATCTCCGGACCGCTTCCCAAAGCGGTGGGTAATTCGATATCTAAAACCTCTTCAAAGGAAGCTGCATCCGCAAACACCTCTGCGCACGCTTTTTGTACCTTCAGTTCCTCCTGTCTGGCAATCGGTTCCTTTGTCAGTTCATTGACAAAGCCCAGAAGGATTCCTGCAATCAGCGTGATTGCAAACAAAATCCCCGCTTCCTTAATCATTTTTTTGAAATCAGCCTTATTTTTCATGCTTGCTGCCTCCTTTTCCAAAGGCCTTCGGTACTGTTACCTTTTCAATCAGAGGCACTAAAAGATTGCCTAAAATAATCGCATAAGAAACACCCTCTGCGCTTGCACCGAATACGCGGAAAATCCCCGTTAAAATACCCAATATAATGCCATATAGGTACTGTCCCTTCGCCGTAATCGGTCGCGTCACATAATCCGTCGCCATAAAGAAAGCGCCTAACATCAGCCCGCCGCCGGCAAGCTGTGCCGAAATATATGCCGGATCAATTCCATGCCCACTAAACAGAATCAGAAAAACCACAAAAGTCACTATGTAACTGCCGGGAATCCGTAAATCAATGATACCTAACAGTATCAGGAAACAGGCACCGATTACAATGGCAATCACACTGGTCTCACCGATGGTTCCTGCTGTCTTTCCGATAATCATGTTCATGATATTGACATTCTCTCCCGCCTTCAAAGCTGCCAGCGGAGTTGCGCCCGTATAGGCATCCGTCGTAAAATTCGTCATCAACGCCGGGAAGGATATCAGTAAAAAACATCTTGCAGCCAGCGCCGGGTTCATAAAATTCTGTCCCAGACCCCCGAACAGGCATTTGACCACTAAAATTGCAAAAACGCCGCCCAACGCAGCAGCCCACCAGGGAATCGTCACCGGCAGGTTCAGTGCCAGAAGCAGACCGGTTACCACTGCAGATAAATCGCCTATGGTCTGTTTCTTCTTATAGAGTCCGAATAAAAATTCTGTGAGCACCGTGGATGCCACCGTCACCAGTATGATGAACAATGCTCTTATGCCAAAATTATAGATACCGAATCCGGCTGCCGGAAGCAGGGCAATTACTACCGCAAACATGATGCTTGCAGTATTCACCTTACTCCTGACATGGGGATTGGATGACACCTTCAGTAAATCTTCCATTACCTCATCCTCCTACTTTTTCTTCTTCGCAAGCTGCATCTTGCGCATGGACTTAATGGTCTGGGTCAGGGGCCGTTTCGCCGGACAGATAAAGCTGCAACAGCCGCACTCACAGCATTCCATACCATTCAGCTTAAGGAAGGTTTCCTCATCGCCATGGATGGCAGCCACCATCAGTTTATTGGGCATAACCCTGCCGGGACAGACCTCCACACACCTGCCGCATTTAATGCAGGCAGTAGGCTCCATGGAAGATACATCATCCTTGCTCAATGCCAGAAGCGCCGATGCCGTCTTCGTAGTCGGTACGTCCAAATCAAAAATTCCAAAGCCCATCATAGGACCACCTGATATGATTTTTGCCGGTTTCACACGGAAACCGCCTGCTTCTTCAATCAGTTCATGGTAATTCGTTCCGATACGAACTTTGAAGTTGCAAGGATCCTTTATAGCATCGCCCGTTACAGTTACGATTCTCTCCATCAGGGGCTTGCCCTCAAATACCGCATAATAAATGGCTACCACCGTATCCACATTATTGACTACGCAACCTACGTCAGCCGGCAGCATGGAGGAATTAATCTTTCTGCCGGTAGTAGCATAAATCAGCTGTCTCTCAGCTCCCTGAGGATACTTTGTCTTTAATGCCTTCACGCTGATACGGTTATCATCCTTCGTCAGCTTCTTTAACAGTTCAATGCAATCCTTTTTATTGTCCTCTACCGCCATAATCCCGTGGGCATTAGGAAAAAGACTTAATGATACCTTTAAGCCGTTTATCAGCTTTTCCGGTTCTTCCAGCATCCTACGGTAATCAGAGGTCAGATAAGGCTCACACTCCGCACAGTTGACGATGACATAGTCTATTTTCTCAGGTTCTTTCGGTGACAGCTTGATAAACGTGGGGAATCCGGCACCACCCATACCTACAATTCCGGCTTCCTTAATGCGATCGATAATTTCTTCTCTGCTGCTTTTTGTAATATCAAGCGCAGGCGGATATTCGACCTCTTCATATAGGCCGTCATTCTCTACAATAATGCTCATGATGCTATCACCGGTTACTACACGTCTCGGCTCGATAGCCTTTACTACACCGGAAACAGTCGCATAAATAGGCGCGCTGACAAAAGCAGACGCTTCTGCTATCTTCTGTCCGGCAAGCACCCTGTCTCCTTTTTTGACTATGGGCGTTGCCGGAGCACCTATGTGCTGTGACAACGGATATACCAGATCTCCCTTGGGAAGCACCTGCCTGATTGGCTTATCCTTAGTCAGGTCCTTACCGTCATAGGGATGTATTCCCCCTGTAAATGTCAGTGTTGCCATTCCATTACCCTCTTTCTCTTTCTTCTGACATGATAATGCTTACTTTTTTAATATACTATTTTTTTCAATAAAATACTACTGAAATCTAAAAAAATGTGTTACTATGATAAAAGGAAAAACCAATCAAAGGAGTTTTGTATGTACACTTCAACACTTAAGCTGGAAAACTTCATTTCTGCCTATCCTTTGGATAAGCTGGCTTCTCCGGAACGGATTCTGTTTCTGGATATTGAAACCACAGGCTTTACCGCCAAGAGCTCCGTTCTGTACATGATTGGCTGTGCTTATTACGATGGTGAAAGCTTCTATACAAAACAATGGATGGCAGAAAATTATGATCAGGAAAAGGAAATACTAACCGCATTTTTTGAGTTTGCTTCACGTTACCAATGTCTTATTCACTTTAATGGCAACAACTTTGACCTTCCTTATCTGTTGCAGAAATGCTCCCAGTATAACCTGCCATACAATTTTGATTCTTTTGAAGGTATTGATATATACAAGCGTATTGCTCCCTACAAATTTTTCTTAAAACTGCCCAATTGTAAACAGAAAACGATGGAACAGTATCTGGGGATTAACAGGGAGGATACCTTTACCGGCGGTGAGCTTATCGGCATTTACCATGATTATGTAAAGGAGCCTACCGATTTCTCCAAAAATGCTCTCCTTCTCCACAACAGAGAGGATTTGCTGGGTATGCTGCAGATTCTGCCCATCCTGGGCTATTATGATATTTTTAACGGAGAAGTAAAAGCTAAAAAGGTACAGGCAAATTATTATACAGATTATGCCGGCAACCGCAGACAGGAGTTGATTATGACTCTCTCCCTGCCTTCTGCCCTTCCTATTCCCCTCTCTGCCTCCGTCGGTAGCTGCTATTTCAAGGGTGAAGAATGCACTGCCAGCCTGAGGGTACCAATTTATGAGGAAGAACTGAAGTATTTCTATGCCAACTACAAAGATTACTATTATCTTCCTACGGAAGATGTCGCACTACATAAATCCGTTGCGTCCTTTGTAGACAAGGACCATCGTATACAGGCGACCGCTGCTACCTGCTATACCAGAAAATTCTCCCTTTATCTTCCGCAATGGGAATTGTTGTTCACACCATTCTTTAAACGGGATTACAAGAGCAAGGAATTGTTCTTCGAACTGACCGACGAACTGAAAAAGGACCGCCAGGCATTTACCGATTATGCCAACCATGTATTGGAAATGATGGGTTCCACTTATTAAATATAGAATGTTCCTTTCCCGGATGCAATAAAAATACCGCCATTACTGGCGGTATTACTTTTTTGTAATTCTACATTTTACGGTTTTAAATAGAAGAACGAATTCTTTCTCTCGTAACCTATCTCTCTGTAATTGATAATCTGCTCTGTACTGCCGATAAACAGAAGTCCACCGGACTTTAATGACCGTTCAAATTTGCGGTATATTTCTTCCTTGGCTTCCTCAGTAAAATAGATAAGCACATTCCGGCATACAATCAGATGGCAATCTGAAGGGTAGGTATCCTTTAACAGATTGTGTTCCTTGAACTCTACCCTCTGCTTAATTTCCTCAGAAATCTGGTAGGACGGACCAATCTTTGTAAAGAACTTTCTCTTCAAATCCTCCGGTACGCCTGCAATGCTCTTTTCTCCATACAGACCAACCTTCGCTTTGGCAATCACCTGCTTGTCTATGTCGGTAGCATATATCTTAATCTGGCTTAACGGCAAATGCCTGGACAACGCCATTACCAGTGAATAAGGTTCATCACCGGTAGAACACGCTGCACTCCAAATTTTTAAGTTCCTGCCAAACCTGTCAATCAGTTCCGGAATAATCTCCCCGTCCATAAGCTTCCACTGGTCAGGGTTGCGATAAAACTCAGATACATTGATGGTCAGATAGTTGACAAATTCCTCAAAGCGGGCTTTGTCTGTCTTTAGTACCTGTACATATTTATCATATTCCTTAATACCGTTCTTTGCTATCAGAGTATCAATCCGGCGCTTCATCTGCTTCTCTTTATAAGCATTCAAATCAATGGATGTCAAATCAAAGACAGCCTTTTTAAAATATTCATAATCGTAGGTCATGTAGGAACCTCACGTTTCGCTCTTGTGAATTATTCTGCTGTTTCTTCAGCATCTTTCTCAGCCGCAATCACAGCATCGATATCCACAGATACTACTTCTGCATCATCTTCTGCTGCAGGAGCTGCTTCCTCTTCCTTTACAGGTTCGGGAGCAAGCAATGCCTTAATGCTTAAGCTGATCTTCTTATCTTCTTCATTAAAGTCCACAACCTTGGCAGTTACGGTATCCCCAACCTTCAATACATCGGAAGGCTTTTCGATATGCTCTTTGGAAATCTGGGATACGTGAAGCAGCGCATCGATACCAGGCTCTAACTCTACAAATGCACCGAAATCGGTCATTCTGGCCACTACGCCGGTCACTTCGGTACCTACAGCGTACTTCTCTGCTGCATTCTTCCAAGGATTCATATCATCAAACTTAAGGCTGAGTGCAATCTTATTTCCATTGATTTCTTTGATGAGTACCTTTAAGGTATCGCCAACCTTGAATACCTTCTTAGGATTCTCTACACGTCCCCAGGACATCTCAGAAATATGAAGCAGTCCGTCTGCACCGCCCAGATCGATGAATGCGCCAAAATCGGTAACATTCTTTACAGTACCTTCTACGATATCGCCTTCTTTAATGCGCTCGAACAGCTCCTTCTGCATCTCTGCCTTCTTGGCAACGATAAGCTGTCTTCTGTCGCCGATGTATCTTCTTCTCTTAGGATTGTATTCGCTGATTACAAATTCAATTTCCTGTCCGGCATACTTGCTCAAATCCTTCTCGTAAGTATCTGATACCAGGCTTGCAGGAATGAAAATTCTTACTTCATCTACAATAACACTTAAGCCGCCATCCAGTACCTGGGCAACGGGTGCTTTTAATACTTCCTTGTTATTGAATGCTTCTTCAATTCTCTTATTGCCTCTGTCTGCTGCGAGACGCTTGTAGGTTAAGAGTACCTGGCCCTCACCGTCATTTACCTTCAGGACCTTTACTTCCATGGTATCTCCTACCTTGGCAACGGTAGTCAGGTCTACACCAGGTTCATTGGTATATTCATTTCTGGTAAGAATACCGTCTGACTTGTATCCGATGTTAAGAACGATTTCTTCAGGCTTAACATCAATAACAGTACCTTCAACTACCTCTCCTGTGTGTATTGTCTTTAATGATTCTTCTAACATTTGTTCAAAAGTTAATTCTGACATAATTTTGAACCTCCTCGATAATATTATTTGGGGTTGACGCCCCTGC
>JBJFCM010000112.1:0-2467 GCA_051888955.1 Lachnospiraceae bacterium
GCAATGTCCAGATCATTTGTCGGTTCATCCAAAATCAGCACATTGGGCGCCTCCATCAATACCCTGCACAGGTTCAGACGCCGTTTCTCCCCACCGGACAGCTTTCCTACCAGCCCGTACTGATCCTCTCCGGAGAATAAAAACTTTTCCAGCATCCTGGATGCTGTGATTTTTCCTTCCGGCGTATCCACAATTTCGGCAACATTTCTGATATAATCAATCACTCTTTCATCTGTCGGCATTTCACATTCCTGTGCATAATAGCCGATTTTAATAGTCTGTCCAATCTCTACCGTTCCTCCATCCGGGACACACTGTCCGGTAATGATTTTCATCAGCGTCGTTTTTCCGCAGCCATTCCTTCCGACAAAGCCCACGCGGTCATTTTTTAAGAAGATATAAGAAAAATCCTTCATCAGCACTTTGTCTCCGTAGGCCTTGGCAATATGTGACAGTTCAATCGTAGTCCGTCCCATTCTGGAAGATACGCTGCCAAGTTCCACATTCTGTTCCGTTTCCGGTGCCGTTCGGTTCTTCAGTTCTTCGTAACGCTCCAGCCTGGCCTTCTGTTTGGTAGAACGAGCTCTTGCTCCACGTCTGACCCACTCTAACTCTGTCCGCAGGAGAGACTGCCTTTTTCTCTCAGATGCCTGTTCCATCTCTTCCCGCTGCATCTTCAGCTCCAGATAGCCGGAGTAGTTTGTTTCATAGGAATAAATATGACCCTTATCAATTTCCACAATCCGATTGGAAACACTGTCCAGAAAATATCTGTCATGTGTGACCATAATCACAGCGCCTTTGCGGTTCTTCAGGGTTTCCTCCAGCCATTCTGCCATCTGTCCGTCCAAATGATTGGTCGGCTCATCCAAAATAAGAATATCTGCCGGAAAAAGCAGTACCCGTATCAGGGCCAGACGCTTTTTCTGCCCTCCCGACAAGTGTCCGCATTTTTCCGAAAAGTCCATAATGCCTAGTTTTGTCATCATGGTCTTGGCTTCACTCTCCAGGCTCCAGTCGTCCTCTCGTAACCGGTTATCCGAAAGCTTGTCCGGCTTTAATACTGCCTCCAAAACCGTATCTTCTTCTTCAAACTGCGGATGCTGGGGCAGAAAGCGCACCACCGTATGTGCTGCTCGAATAATAGAACCCTCATCCGGCTCTTCTATTCCGGCTATCATTTTCAGCAAAGTGGATTTCCCGGTTCCATTGATACCAATAATGCCCGCTTTTTCCCCCTCCTGCATGAAAAAAGAGGCACTGTCGAACAGTTTCCTCTCCCCATATGCTTTAGAAATATTGTCCACCGTTAGAATATTCATATTCTCCTCCACACGCAAATAATGTACCTTTTCACCTATTCCAATGCTGCATAAGCCGTCATGCGCAGCTTACGTACCTCCGGTGTAGTACCTGCGCCACATCTTTGAATAAAATAAAGCAGCACCATATCCTCGGAAGGGTCCATAATTACATAATTTCCGGTCCAGCCATCCCAGCCAAATTCTCCGATACTGGCATTGCTTGCCTGCTCTCCCGGATTCATCATCACCCTGACTAAGCAGCCATAGCCATATCCCAGTAAGCTTTCCCAGTTAAAATCCTGTTGCTGTGCAGCACTCAAATGATTCGTTGCCATCAATGCCACCGTCTTTCTTCCCAGTATCCTGACGTTATTGAAGGTACCTCCATGTAATAACATTCTGGCAAAACGACTGTAATCATCAATGGTAGACACCAGGCCGGCCCCTCCGGATTCAAAAGCGACATTTTCACCATATCCCTCCAGGCCAAGGTGATTTTGGTAAAAGGGCTCCAGCCTTCCTGTTTCATCATTCCATTGGTAATTTGCCGCAAAACGATGACGTTTTTCTTCTGGCACAACAAAGCCGGTATCCTTCATCCCAAGAGGCTCAAAAATCTCTCTTTTCAAAAACTGTCCAAATCTTTCACCGGATACCACCTCTACGATGCCGCCTAAAACATCTGCCGAAAGACCATATCTCCATTTTTCTCCAGGATGAAAACAGAGAGGCACTGTAGCTATCTTTCTACAGTATCCCAAAGTATCTGTTGGATGCCCTGCATTTAAATCCGCTTCTATTTCCTTAAAAAGTGCATCCATCCTTTTCGCCGGCTCACAGTCCATATCCGGATAAGAAAGTCCCGACGTCATCGTTAAAAGATCCCAAATCCTGATTTCCCGCTTTGCTTCTTCCAGTCTGCCATCCCTGCCTATCACCTGCATGTGGGCAAATTCCGGTATATATTTAGATACATTATCCCATAAATCCAGCTTTCCCCTCTCTGCAAGCATCAGCACAGCCACTGCCGTCACCGGTTTTGTCATAGAAAACATCCTAAAAATAGAATCTCTTGTCATAGGGATCCTGGCTTCCCGGTCTGCGAAACCCTGACATGAGCTGTAAAGCTCTTTCCCATGCTGCATCAGCAGAACATTAGCTCC
>JBJFCM010000113.1:0-5591 GCA_051888955.1 Lachnospiraceae bacterium
GGAGCGCCGCTGGCTGCTGTCTGTTCAAACAGGCTGTCTGCCTTTCTCTCCAGTCCTCCCGGATTGGTAAACTGGTACAGTCCAATGGTTATTCCCAGTGACTGCGGATTGTTATTCGCATCAGGATAACATACTGTTCCGTCAGAGGTCACTGTTACCTGTGATGCATCATAATTGTTTCCCAGTACAATCGCTTTACCCTGGCTGTCCAGTACCGGACGTCCTTCACTATCAGCTAACATAAAGCCGCCACCGGATGCCAGCGCCCACTGGAAATTACCGTTCCGGGTATAATATGTATTGCCATCCTCACCCTGTACCGCAAAAAAGCCCTTTCCATTGATTGCAAAAGCCGTATCGCTGTCACTGGAGAGCATACTGCCATTCTTAAACAAGGTGGTAAAGGACGCGTTTCTCACACCAAGACCTACCTGTGCACTGGAGGGCTTGGTATCTCCGTTAGCCGAAGTCGTCTTCGTCTGCAGGGTCTGATATAAAAGCGACTTAAACTCATTAACCTGAGCCTTATATCCTACCGTATTCACATTAGAAAGGTTATTGGCTATGGTATCAACATTGTTCTGCTGACCTATCATGCCTGTTGCTGCCGTCCATAAACTACGTACCATATGCTAACCTCCTATACTCTTCCTAAATCGTTAACTGCTTTATCCAAAGTATTATCAAGAGTCTGCAGAACCTTCTGGTTGCTCTCATACTGCCTGGTAATACTAATCATATTGACCATCTCCGACACCACCTGTATATTGGACATCTCCAGGCATCCGGAATTCACTTCTGCTGAAGCCTGCATCGTCCTTGCTCCCTCAATAGGCTGAAAATAGGTCTCCCCATAGCGTTCCAAATAGTCATAATCCTCAAAATCCGTAACCTGAATCTGTGCTACAGCGGTTCCGTTCTGGTTGATGGTGCCATCAGAAGTGATATCCGCTGTCTGAAGAGGATCCAATTGTATCCTCCTGTTATTGACATCCAATACATAGTCGCCATCATTGGTAACAAGATACCCCTGATTATTCAAAGTAAAACTGCCTGCACGGGTATATTTGGTAGAGGTCTCACCGGCCTTATTGGTAAACTCAATGGCAAAAAAGCCATCTCCGGACAGAGCCAGGTCAAATGTATTATCCGTAATTCTGAAGGAGCCCTGGGAATAGTCCGTATAGTTCTCCCCAATCTTGACACCCGGGTTGTTGATACCGATGCGCTGTACATTGGCGAGCCCAACCGATGCATCCTTCAGTTTCACTGCCAGCACGGAATCAAAGGACTGGCTGGTAGTGCCTTCCTTCTTAAATCCGACTGTACTTGCATTCGCCAAATTGTTCGTCATGGTATCCATTCTGTTCTGCTCATTAATCATCCCGGTGTAAGCGGTATACAATCCCTTGATCATGATTGTCCTCCCCGGCAGTCCACTGCCCGTTTCCCCGTTACAGCCCTTCCTATAGCTGCACCAGTCTTCCTTGCAGCCGGTTTATCAGGCTGCATTAGTCCTCTTTATATCCTGCCAGGAACTCTACGTATTTGCCGGTACCGATTGCTACCGCAGTCATGGGATCCTCCGCTGTCATGGTATTGATGCCTGTCCTGTCAGAAATCAATTCCTCCAGTCCCCGCAGAAGACTGCCGCCTCCTGTAAGCACAATGCCTCTGTCCGCAATATCAGCAGCCAGTTCAGGCGGTGTCTTTTCCAGCACACTGTGGATGGTCTCCACAATCTGCGCTGTCGTTTCCCTAAGCGCTTCTTCCGTTTCTTCAGAAGAAACCTTGACTGTCTTGGGCAGACCCGTTACCAGATTACGCCCCCTGACATCCATATAATCTACCTCTGCCCGTTTGTAGGCAGAACCTATCTTTATCTTCAAGTCCTCTGCTGTTCTTTCACCAATCAGCAGATTATGTTTCTTACGCATATAACGTACAATTGCTTCATCAAAATCATCTCCGGCAATTTTGATGGATGCGCTGACTACTGTACCGCCCAATGAAATGACCGCAATATCAGAAGTACCGCCTCCAATATCCACTATCATATTGCCGCAGGGCTTGGAAATATCAATACCAGCACCGATAGCTGCCGCAATAGGTTCCTCAATGATGGATACTTCTCTTGCACCTGCCTGATAGGTGGCATCCTCTACCGCCTTCTTCTCTACTTCTGTTACCCCGCTGGGAACACAGACTGCAATCCGTGGCTTACGGAAGGTTCTCCTTCCCAGTGCCTTCTGGATAAAATACTTCATCATTTTCTCAGTAACAGTGTAATCAGAAATAACACCCTGGCGCAAAGGCCTTACCGCGATAATATTACCGGGTGTACGTCCCAGCATAAGACGTGCATCCTCTCCGATTGCTTTAATCTTGTTGGTATCTCTATCAAAAGCTACAACTGAAGGCTCCTTTAAAACGACACCTTTTCCTCTGATGTAGACCAGTATGCTAGCCGTTCCCAAATCAATCCCTATATCCGTATACTGCATAAAATGTACCCCTTTCTAATGGTATCTATGTTAATGTGCTATATATTCATGAGTTTAAACATACTCTGATTATTATAACCTAAATTTCTCCATTTTCATAGGGGTTTATAAAAAATTTAAAAAATAGGATGCCGAAAAGAGAACGGTTCCTTCCGTTCCTTTCCTGCATCCGTGCTTTTTATGATATTGTTATCGACCGTTTTCTTTCAATACTTTAGGAATTTTTTTATTTTTTATCCCGTTCCAGCATCTTTTTAATATAGCGACCCGTGTAGGAATTCGGATTCTCCGCTACTTCTTCCGGCGTACCCTGTGCCACGATAGTACCACCGCCATCGCCGCCCTCCGGTCCGATATCAATAATATAGTCCGCTGTCTTGATGACATCCAGATTGTGTTCGATGATGACTACGGTGTTGCCACCCTCTGTCAATTTTTGCAAAATCTCAATCAGCTTATGCACATCTGCAAAATGCAGACCGGTGGTAGGCTCATCCAGAATATAGATGGTCTTGCCTGTACTCCTCTTGCTCAGCTCCGTAGCCAGCTTAATACGCTGTGCTTCTCCTCCTGACAACTCTGTGGATGGCTGCCCCAGTTTTACATAGGAAAGTCCCACATCATTGAGAGTCTCTATCTTTCGGCGTATGGAAGGCACATTTTCAAAGAAAGGTACTGCTTCCTCAACCGTCATATCAAGGACATCATAGATGCTCTTGCCCTTATATTTTACCTCCAGTGTCTCCCTGTTGTAGCGCTTTCCGCCACAGACCTCACAGGGTACGTAAACGTCCGGCAGGAAATGCATCTCAATCTTGATGATACCGTCACCACTGCAGGCTTCGCAGCGCCCACCCTTCACGTTGAAGCTGAAACGCCCCTTTTTATATCCCTTAGCCTTGGCATCTGCTGTAGAGGCAAACAAGTCCCTGATCTGATCGAATACACCGGTATAGGTAGCCGGGTTGGAGCGGGGCGTACGGCCTATGGGAGACTGGTCAATGTCGATGACCTTGTCCAGCTGATCGATACCCTTTATTCCCTTATGTTTGCCGGGAATCGTCCTGGCGCGGTTCAGACTCTTCGCCAGGTGTTTATAAAGAATCTCATTCACCAGTGAGCTCTTACCGGAGCCAGACACACCCGTTACTACCGTCATCACACCCAAAGGAAAATCTACATCGATATTTTTCAGATTGTTCTCCTGTGCACCCAACACCGTCAGCTTACCGGTAGGTTTCCGTCTGACTGCCGGTATGGGTATCCTTTTCGCGCCGCTTAAGTACTGCCCTGTTACAGACTCCGGTACCTTCATGATTTCCTCTGCAGTACCGCAGGCTACCACTTCTCCGCCGTGGGAGCCTGCTCCGGGACCAATATCCACAATATAGTCCGCAGCCAGCATGGTATCCTCATCATGTTCTACCACAATCAATGTATTTCCAAGATTTTTCAGATTTCGCAGCGCTGCCAGCAGCTTGTCATTGTCCCTCTGATGCAGGCCAATACTGGGTTCATCCAGAATATAGCATACGCCCACAAGTCCGGAACCAATCTGTGTAGCCAGGCGGATACGCTGCGCTTCTCCGCCGGATAAAGTTCCCGTTGCCCGGGAAAGAGACAGATAGTTCAGTCCTACGTTGGCTAAAAATCCCACTCTGGATCTGATTTCCTTCAATATCTGTGCGCCAATCAATTCCTGCTGATGGGTCAGCTTCATCTCCTGCAGAAACACCTGCAGCTTATCTATAGACATGGAAGTGATTTCATAAATATTTTTATCACATACCGTAACAGCCAGTGCTTCCTGTTTCAGGCGCATGCCGCCGCAAAGCTTGCAGGGTGTTATCCTCATAAAGGTCTCGTACTCCTGCTTCATGATGTCGGAAGCCGTCTCCCGGTATTTGCGCTCCACATTCTTAATAAGGCCCTCAAAGGCTACCGGATATACACCTCTTCCTCTCTGTCCCTCGTAATACACCTCCACCTGTTTTCCATCGGTTCCATATAGCAAAACATGTTTTACCTTGTCAGTATATTTTTCAAAGGGCGTATCCAGATCAAAGTGATACTCTTTACAAAGTGCCTGCAAAATAGCGTTGGTAAAGCTGCCCTTGTCCGCGCAGGACTGCCATCCCGTCACTGCAATGGCTCCTTCGTTTATGCTGAGGCTCTGATCCGGAATCATCAGGTCTATGTCGAATTCCATCTTGTACCCCAGTCCAAAGCAGTCCGGGCAGGCGCCAAACGGATTATTGAAGGAAAAGCTTCTCGGCTCTATCTCACTGACGCTGATACCGCAATCCGGGCAGGAAAAGCTCTGGCTGAAGCTCATGGGCGCACCATCGATTACATCTACCTCCAGAAGTCCCTCCGACAGATCCAATACACTTTCAATAGAATCGGTCAAGCGGCGCTCTATACCTTCCTTCACAACAAGTCGGTCTACTACCACTTCAATATTGTGCTTGATATTCTTGTCCAGCTTGATTTCCTCGGAAAGCTCATACATGCTTCCATCTACACGCACACGAACGTAACCGCTTCTCTTTGCCCTCTCGAATACCTTGGCATGCTCGCCCTTACGTCCCCGCACCACCGGTGCCAGAAGCTGTATTCTGGTGCCCTCCTCCAGTGCCATAATCTGATCCACCATCTGATCCACACTCTGTTTGGCAATTACTCTGCCGCATTTAGGGCAGTGGGGAATGCCGATTCTGGCATACAGCAGACGGAAATAGTCATAGATTTCCGTCACCGTTCCTACTGTAGAACGGGGATTCCTGTTGGTAGATTTCTGATCAATGGAAATGGCCGGAGACAGGCCTTCTATCTTTTCTACATTGGGCTTTTCCATCTGCCCGAGAAACATTCTGGCATAGGAGGACAGAGACTCCATATAGCGGCGCTGTCCTTCCGCATATATGGTATCAAAGGCCAAGGAGGACTTTCCCGAACCGGAAAGTCCCGTCAGCACTACCAGTTCGTTGCGGGGGATATCCACGTCGATGTTTTTTAAATTGTGTTCGCGGGCACCCCGGATCTTGATCCATTCTCTGGGGCGCATTTTCTGTATTTCTTCCATAA
>JBJFCM010000113.1:5691-10950 GCA_051888955.1 Lachnospiraceae bacterium
GCACCCCGGATCTTGATCCATTCTCTGGGGCGCATTTTCTGTATTTCTTCCATAATTTTCTCCTCTTTCTTATTTCCGTTCAGGTCGGATATACTTCTCATTCAGACTCGTTCTCACTCCGTGAAAGGCGCAACGGGCACTAAGCTCGAAAATACCTCGCTAAGTGCCGGCGCCTTTCAAGGGTCTTCATGGGAAGTATATCCTTTCCAAACTGCTTATCCGACATGATGGCTATTCCATGTCACGGAGGACGGTTTTTAATTCTACCATCTTGTCACGGAGTTCCGCAGCAGCTTCAAAGTTGAGGTCTGCAGCAGCCTTCTGCATCTTCTTCTGAACATCCGAAATCAGCTTCTCCAGTTCCTTGCGGCTCATGGATTCGGGATCCTTCTCAAATTTCACTTCTTCCTTCGCTATCACCTTGGAAATGCTGATCAGGTCTCGCACTGCTTTCTTAATCGTCTGCGGTGTGATACCATGCTCCTCATTATATTTCTGCTGTATGGTACGCCTTCTGTTGGTCTCTTCAATGGCAGCCTTCATGGAATCGGTCATGTTATCCGCATACATGATAACGTGGCCTTCCGCATTTCTGGCTGCACGGCCGACTGTCTGAATCAGGGACGTCTCCGAACGCAGAAAGCCTTCCTTATCCGCATCCAGAATGGCCACTAGGGAAATCTCCGGTATATCCAATCCTTCTCTTAGCAGGTTGATACCTACCAGAACATCGAAGACATCCAGGCGCATATCACGGATAATCTCGGCTCTTTCCAGAGTATCGATATCCGAATGCAGATACTTTACCCGGATACCCACATCCTTCATATAGTCCGTTAAATCCTCTGCCATGCGCTTTGTAAGGGTAGTGACCAGAACCTTATTATGCTTCTCGGTTTCCTTCCTGACCTCAGCAATCAAATCATCAATCTGCCCCTCTACCGGTCGTACAGAAATCTCCGGATCGAGTAATCCGGTGGGCCGGATAATCTGTTCGGCACGCAAGAGTTCATGCTCTGCTTCATAATCGGAAGGGGTCGCCGATACGAACAGCATCTGGTCAATGTGCTCTTCAAATTCTGAAAAAGCAAGGGGCCTGTTATCCAGGGCAGAGGGCAACCGGAAACCATAGTCTACCAGGGTCGTCTTACGGGAACGATCTCCTGCAAACATTCCCCGAATCTGCGGTATGGTAATGTGGGACTCGTCCACGATAATCAGATAGTCATCCCCAAAATAATCCATCAAGCAGTGAGGCGGTTCTCCTTCCTTCATACCGCTCAAGTGTCTGGAATAATTTTCAATTCCGGAACAGAAGCCTGTTTCGCGCAGCATCTCAATATCAAAATTGGTCCTCTCTGATATGCGCTGCGCTTCCAGAAGCTTGTCCTCACCTTTAAAGTAGCGGATACGTTCTTCCAATTCCTTTTCTATATCATTACATGCTTTTTTGATTTTATCCGCCGCCACAACATAGTGGGATGCCGGAAAGATTGCAATATGATTCAACGTGGCATGTACCTGTCCGGTCAAAGGATCCACTTCACAGATGCGGTCAATCTCATCGCCGAAAAACTCTATACGGATAAGATAGTCACCGCCCTGTGCGGGATATATCTCCACCACATCTCCCCGCACCCGGAAGGTACCTCTCTGAATGTCCATATCATTACGGTCATATTGGATATCTATCAGTTCTCTCAGTACCTGGTCCCTGTCCTTGGTCATGCCGGGACGCAGGGATACAATCATCCCCTGGTAATCATCCGGGCTGCCCAGACCGTAGATACAGGATACACTGGCAACCACCACCACATCCCGCCGCTCTGTCAAAGAAGCCGTGGCTGAAAGTCTGAGCCTGTCTATTTCTTCATTAACAGCAGAGTCCTTGGCGATATAGGTGTCCGTAGACGGCACATAGGCTTCCGGCTGGTAATAGTCATAATAGGACACAAAATATTCCACAGCATTCTCCGGAAAAAATTCTTTAAACTCACTGTAAAGCTGGCCTGCCAGTGTCTTATTGTGGGCAATGATAAGCGTGGGCTTGTTCAATGCTGCAATGATATTCGCCATAGTAAAGGTCTTACCGGAGCCGGTAACACCCAACAGTGTCTGAAACTGGTTACCTTCCTGAAAGCCGTCAACCAGTTCCTTTATGGCCTGGGGCTGGTCACCGGTAGGGGCATATTCGGAATGCAATACAAAATGATCCACGAAAGCATCCTCCTTTATGAATCAATCGAACATATATTCTGATATAGCCTAGTATACCACATATTCAGAAAAAGTATAGAGGGAATTTTTAATTTTCAATTGCACATAAAAAACGTAAAATCATACAGAATAAAGTTGCTTATACGGCCAAAAAATCATATAATAATAGTAGGCATTGAATTTTTTGTCAAGACTTGCAGCGAAAGAGGGGATACAGATGAAAAAAGAAGAATATGAACAAAAGATCAATGAGCTCGAGGATCAGATAAAGGTCATGAAGGAACGCTACCAGATTCTGGTGGAAACTACGCCTACTCTGCTTTTTGAATACAAGCCTGAGGAAGATAAAATGACTTTTACCTATAATTTCCCGGATAACAAAAGTCAGAAAAAAATTGACGCCTATCATGAATATATAAAGCAATCCCCGCTGGTACACCCGGATCATCTGCAAAAGTTCATGGACGTATTGGATAGGGCATCCCTTATGCCTGTGCGCGGCGAAATAGAGTATCTGAGCAAGGTCTCCAATGGAGAGTTTCAGTGGCATAAGACCCATTATTCCAGTATTGCGGATAAGAACGGCAAGGTCATCAGCGTAATTGGAAAAATAGATAATATCCACGAAATGGCTACCGAGCGGCAGGAAATGATTCATAAAGTGGAAACCGACTTTCTCACCGGCCTTTATAACAAAGGCGCGGCAACAGAAAAGATTTCGGACTGGCTGAAAATGAATCCTACCAAGGAAGCACACCTTATTTTAATAAATGTAGATAATTTCAAAAAGATCAACGATATATACGGATATTCTTATGGAGATGAAATTCTGAAAGAAGCCGCAAAAATCATCGGGGAATGCTTTCATGACAACTGTCTGCTGTCACGCTTTGACGGAGTCGCTTTTGTCATTTTCGTAAAGGATGAACCGATCAGACAGGTAGAAAGTAACATAGATGTTTTAATACAGCGCCTATCCAATGAGGTGAACCGTGTAGAACAGACTTTGAGATACAATATCGGGGTTTCCGCAAGAGTTTCCAGACAGGATACCTTTGAGGATATGTTCAACCGGGCTGACAATGCCATGTATCTGGCAAAAAAGAAGTGATAAAAAGGTGTGCAGTGAAATTTCTGCACACCTTTTTCTTTTCCTTATCTATTCCCCAATCATGCTTCCCAGCAGTTCCTTTGCTCTTTCCAGCTGATTGTCGTATTTTTCATCACTGTAATATCTCTCGCTGTCGAATTCGCATACCTCATCCGGCTCAATACCGATACCGTGGATATTGGTTCCGTTAGGTGTGTAATAAGAGCTGATGGTAAGCTTCACAGCAGAGCCGTCACTAAACTCAACAGGACGCTGTACAATCCCCTTACCGAAGGTCGTCGTTCCCAAAAGAGTACCTATGCCATAATCCTTGATGGCTCCTGCCAAAATCTCGGACGCACTTGCCGAGTTGCCGTTCACCAGCACCACCATTGGAACCTCTAACTGCCTTTTGCCGTCACACCGGTACTCATCCCGGTTACCGTCCCTATCTTCTGTATACACAATCAGCCCCTCCGGAAGCATCATCCTTGCAATGCTGACAACAGAGGATAAAAGCCCTCCCGGATTACTGCGCAGATCCAAAATCAGCCCCTCCATACCGGAATTCTTTGCTTCTGTCAATGCCTCTTCAAACTGATCAACCGTCACGGAATCGAACTCTGTAATCTGGATATAAGCAATTCCGTTGTCATACATCTCAAAGTTGACAGTAGGCGCCTCCACCTTCCTGCGTACGATATCTTTCTCAATTTCCACGCCGTCACGTATCAGGGTCAGGTGTACGGTAGTTCCTTCGTCTCCTTTTATCAGCCTGACTACCTCTTGCAGAGACATACCGTAGACTTCAGTATCATCTACCATATAGATGATATCCTCTTCCCGAAGTTCCGCCTCCTCCGCGGGAGTACCTGCAATAACACCGCTGATTTTTGCCATATTAGTGGCTGTATCCAGGCTGACATAGGCTCCTATTCCATAATAGATTCCCTCTGATTCCTCATACATCTCCAGCAGCTCCTCTGCGGAATAGTATTCAGAATAGGGATCCCCCAGGGCTTCTACCATTCCCTTGTAAGCTCCCTCTGCCAGAGTCTCCCTGTCGATGTCCTCCTGGTAATAATAGGTATCGATTGCCTTCTCAATTAACTGCAGTTTTTCTATCGTTTCCGCATTAACCACGGTCGTGGAAGTCTCTGCCTCAGCATCCGTGTCCTTATCATCGTCCTCTGACACAGCAGCATGCGCAGCTGTATAATTCTTTGCGGTCATGTACGCTTCTACCCGGTTTACCAGATAAACCGCGCTGACTATCAGAAGCGCCACCGCCAATCCGGTAATCAGACCACAGTAAAAATATTTTCCTCCCTTGCCGTCTTTACCATTATTCTGCCCGTTGCTCTGCTGGGGATTTTCCACAGCATAGATTTCATTTTCTTCCATAGCTCTCCTCTTTTCGCCAAGTGAAACATAAAGCTTTCTTTCACTTTATTATTGTGACAGATAGTTCCATGGACTTACATATTCGCCATTTAAGCGCACACCAAAATGCAGATGCGGCCCGGTGGACCGTCCTGTAGAACCAACAGCCGCAATCGTCTCTCCCCGGACCACAATATCACCCGTGGAAACATACAGCTTGGAAGCATGCATGTAAATGGTGTAAAGACTGTCACCATGATCTATCATAACATAATTTCCCATGGAGCTGCTATAAGCGGCAGCAACCACTTTCCCATCATAAGCTGCATAAATAGCGGTGCCCGTAGGCGCTGCCAAATCAATACCATTGTGGAACTTTTCCACCCCCAGCGTCGGATGCATGCGCATCCCATAGTCATCGGAAAGCCTTGTGTAGGAGGCTAACGGGAACTTGAACTGTCCACCGTCATAGGTCATCAATGACCCCTGCTGCTCCAAAATCTTCTTCTTTTCAGCTGCGATTGCAGCCTCCAGAGCTTCTATAATTTCCTTCTGTTCCTGTATATCCG
>JBJFCM010000114.1:0-10919 GCA_051888955.1 Lachnospiraceae bacterium
TAATCAAACAGGAAAATAAATTTTTCCACCAGGGTATTCCAAAGATAACCAAGACCGGCGTCCAGTCCATCTGTAAAGAATACGTCCAGCCAGGCAGCCTCAATGATAGCTTCCACATAGGTCGAACTGCATGTTTTGGACACCCATACATAGCCCAGTGCGGTCAATGCCATGATAACTACTGATATCACCGTTCCCATAAACGGCTTCCTGCGAAAAGCAAACCATACCGGTATCAGGAACAGCAGCCCCAGATAAGGACGCGCCAGAGTCAGAAAAACAGCAATGACAAACAGCACTACCAGCTTCCATAATTTATTTTGTTTCACATAACTGATTGTCAGTGCAACAAACCAAATGCCGAACGCCATGAACAGAGCCTCTGGCATACCGGACACCATGAAGCGGGTATACGGCACAAAGAGTGCCAGCAATCCCAATATCCAGACACTTTGTTTTCTTTTAGGACGTACAAGCAGGGCGAAGCCTGCCATCGCCAGCATGTTAGCTGCGATGTTTGCATAGATGGGAGAAAGCAGATTCCAGCCGAACAGAAGCCCCCAAAGAACCCATGGTATCAGGATTACCGGGCTCCATGCCCCAAAGGGGAAAACACTGCCATGAGCTTCATTATAACCAAACCATCCCTGAGACAGGCCATAGTTTACCACCGATTCCACCTGTTTATAATACATCAGTTCATCATTCCAATAGGACGCGGGGAGATAGATTTCCGAAAGCAGGTGCCCATCCTTCAGGCAATAAATCCATGCACAGAGCAATGGGAATAGGGCAAATATGCCTGTAAGAAGGATGATGCCTTTATTCTGCTTGCATACCTGGATTACTTTTTTCACAATACCTGTCTAACCTCCATGTACGTTTTCATTTATTCTACCGTAACGGACTTTGCCAGATTACGGGGTTTATCAACATCACAGCCTTTTCCTACCGCCACGTAATAGCCGAAGAGCTGTAGCGGAATAATGGCAAGTGAGTTGGCAAAGTAAGGATTGGTCTCCGGAATATAAATCACGTAATCGGCGGCCTTTTCAATTGCTTTATTCCCTTCGCAGGTAACAGCCATAACAAAGGCACCTCTTGCTTTCACTTCCACCATATTGCTGATGGTCTTCTGATACAAGGCCTGCTGTGTGGAAACTGCCACTACCAGTGTGCCGTCTTCTATCAGGGAAATAGGACCATGCTTTAATTCTCCTGCCGGATAGGCTTCAGAATGCACATAAGAAGTCTCCTTCAATTTCAGGGAACCCTCCAAAGAGATGGCATAATCGATTCCTCTTCCGATAAAAAAGATGTCCTTTGCTCCCACATAGCGGTTAGCAAAACGCTGTATTTTTTCTTTTTGTCCCAATAAAAGTTCAATCTGATTCGGCAGCTTTTTAAGATCTGCCAAAAGCTCTGCAAACAGCTCGTCATCTATGACGCCGCGAACCCTTCCCAGCTTCATAGCCAGCAGATACAGCGCTGCAAGCTGTGCACTGTAAGCTTTCGTCGTTGCTACCGCTATTTCAGGACCTGCCCAGGTATACATGACATTGTCCGCTTCCCTGGCAATGGAGCTGCCCACCACGTTCACAATGCCCAGCACCTTGAAGCCTCTTGCTTTTGCCTCCCTGAGTGCTGCCAGTGTATCCGCCGTTTCGCCTGACTGGCTTATAACAATAACCATAGAACCTTCTTCGAGAATAGGGTTGCGGTATCTGAATTCGGATGCCACATCCACTTCCACCGGGATCCGCACCAGCCCCTCCAGTATATATTTTGCCGTTACGCCGGTATGGTATGCAGAACCACAGGCTACGATGTGAATTCTTTTCACAGCCTTTAACTCTTCATCCGACATATTCAGCTCATCTATCACGATATCCCCGTTCTTGATTCTGGGGGAAAGTGTATCCGTTACCGTTTTGGGCTGCTCATATATTTCCTTGAGCATGAAGTGCTCATAGCCTTCCTTTTCAGCCGCATTGGCATCCCAGTCAATGGTCACGGGCTCCTTCGTAATCTCCTCTTCATCCACGGAGTAGAAATTCATATGATCCTTCTGCAGTTTTACGACCTCCTGATTGTTTACATAATATACTGTTCTGGTATATTTCAGGATAGCCGGAACATCAGATGCAATGAAACAGCCTTCCTCGCTTTGTCCTACAATCAACGGGCTGTCCTTGCGCACTGCATAGATTTCCTCGGGAAAATCTGCAAACATGATACCCAACGCATAAGAGCCTTCTACCCGGTGCAGTACCTTAGTAATTGCCTCTAAAGGATTCCCCTTATAGTAATAGTCTAAAAGGTGAGCTAACACCTCTGTATCCGTTTCGGAAATAAATTCATATCCCTTATCCAAAAGCTTTTTTCTGAGTGGAATATAATTTTCAATGATACCGTTATGTACCACCGCAATGGTTCCGGCCTTATTGAAATGAGGATGGGAATTCACATCACTGGGCGCTCCATGGGTTGCCCATCTGGTATGACCAATTCCGGCAAATCCCGGCATAGTCTCCCCTCCATGGGTAATATTTTCCAATACCTTCAGGCGACCGACCGCCTTCTTTATATTGATCTTCTCGCCGTCAAAAACAGCGATACCTGCTGAATCATATCCTCTGTATTCCAGCTTCGACAGACCATCCAATATAATCGGCGCTGCCTCTCTGGTTCCAATATATCCAACTATTCCGCACATAGTTCTACCTGCCTGCCAAACCTCTCTGTCTTTGGCACCTTTCTTTTCTTCTAAATGATTATATGCAATTTCCCCTCTTTGATACACGAATTGCTCCGTTGCTATATAGTTCCCGCAATTCTATACATAATAATTTATCACATCTGTCGCTTACCTGTAAAGCCCATAGCTGTCTATTGCCAATACTGCCTGTTAGAGGTAAACTTTTCAATCAGGAAACGTGGCAAGTGCCTATAATGCTTTCCCAGAAAATAACCGGCATAACGGCAGGCGCACTGCATATAAAAATGGGGAAGCAAAAACCATTTTTTTGTTTTCCAAAGCCAGCCTGTCGTTTCAGCGACCATTTTTTTTCCTTCTTTTTCGGAAGGTACTCCCGCAAAGACTTCCGGGTGATCCGCCTGGGACACACCCAGATCGAAATTCCGCTTAAATTGCTGGATATTGGTATAATTGTGGGAATGAATTACTTTTGCTTCCGCCACATAAGCAACACCATATCCCTCTTTTACAGCCTTTGCTGCAAAAATCATGTCCTCATTAAATATCGTGTGCCGGATGAAACCGCCCAGTTCATCATACACGCTCCTCTTGTAGGCAGCACAGACATTGGAGCAAAAATAGGTCTTGATACCCAGTCTGGAAACATCTGCTTCTGTCTTTACACAGGATTCATCGGGATAGTTGAAACTGCGCGTATGCCGTTCAATCACATTGCAATCCTCCGCCGGCAATTGTCTGGCATAGGCAACCGCTGTTTTTTCCTCCTGCAATGCCAGCAAAAGTTCCTCCAGTAACCTTGTATCAGCAGGCAGAGCATCCTGCGTCATCATCACAAAGATATCCGCATCCGATTTCTGTACGGCCTGATGCCTGGTCCTGCCATGATCAAACTCTCTTTTTGACAAATGATACACACTTACAAGACCGGCATATTTTTCCTGAAAAGGGCTGCCGTAAACCAATTCTTCAAAGTATTTTTCTTCCGTATTCATCAAAATAATCCGGTTGATTGTTACCGTCTGTCGTTCTAATCTCTGAAGCAGAGTGAACAGTTCTTTTCCCGGCTTATACAACGGAATGATAACATCTATCTTAACCATTTTAATATATAGACAAAAGGAGCCGCCGCGCGGCCCCTTTGTTTTCCTTCCTTCTATAAATTAATCGATATTTACATACTGGGATACAAAATTATGAATTACATTGGAGCATTCCTTCACTTCAGAAGAAGGCTCATAATCCGCATCACCGAATAAGAATTCATGCAGCCACTTTACGTTATCGTCCAAATCGATGGGATATACACAGCTTCCCTTGGAGCCCAGCGTATCGGAACCTCTCATAGTAGCCTCCGGGAAACCGCCCTCATCTACCACACTGTACTTGGAAACCTCTCCCAAGAGAGAGATGATCTCATCCAGGCTGAAGGAGGTATATACATAAGGAGAAACATCATTTGCTATCTTGGTTAATGTCTGTAAATCTGCCTTCTTTACTTCCGTCACAATGGCCTGAATCACTTCACGCTGCGCTGCTGCTCTTGCAAAGTCATTACCGGTCCTATAACGGATACGACAATATGCGGTAGCCTGCAGGCCGTTCAAAAGCTGATAACCCGTATTTTCCACAGGCGTCCAGGAAATCTTCAAATCCTCTGCCATGCATTTCTGGTAGCTGTTGATATGCAACAGTTCTTCGTCATCCACATCCAGCCATACGCCGCCTAAAGCGTCAATCGTTGCTGTCAGTCCTTCAAAGCCTACGGTAACAAATTCCTTGATGTCCAAATCAAGATTCATGTTGAGCATCTTGATTGCCTGCTCCGCTCCACCATAGCTGTAAGCGTGGTTACACTTATCATACTTATCATTGCTGAGGTTTAGGTATGTATCGCGGTATACGCTTACCAGCTTTACCTCACCTGTCTCCTCATTAATGGATGCAATGATAATACAGTCACTCAAGGTACCCTTTTCCAGTGCTCCGCTTCTGCTGTCCACACCGAACAATGCAATATTGCGGTAGCTCTCCATATGCTCGTTTTCCTGTACCTGCGGATTTATATTCTCCGTGATATTATTCACGAATTCCGGATCATCAATCACAAGGGGGCCTTTACCTACCTCCTTATTGGTAGTAGTTCCAAAGTCCTTCAATATGAACAATGCTCCCAAAAGCACCACCAGGACCAGAATTTCCACCGCAAAAACTATAATTTTGTTCTTCTTTTTTGCTTTCGCTCTCTTTGCTGCAGATGCATGATTAGCATTCGGTTGTTTTCCACTGTTTGCCATTTTTATCTCCTTACTTTCCGCTTCCGACATTTACGTCAATATGCGTTTTTATTTATAAAACCTGTAAAAAAGGTCATAAATATTATTTTAATATCAAACCACATAGACCAGTTTTCAATATAGTAAAGATCGTATTCGATACGCTTGCGTATCGAGGTATCGCCTCTGTAGCCGTTTACCTGTGCCCATCCCGTCAGACCTGGCCGTACCTGATGCTTTACCATATACCTGGGGATTTCCTCTTTGAACTTCTCCACAAAAAGGGGACGTTCCGGTCTGGGGCCTACCAAGCTCATATCTCCCTTTAAAATATTGAAAAGCTGTGGCAGCTCATCCAGGCTCGTCTTCCTGAGTATCCTGCCAACACCGGTCACACGGGGATCATTTTTCACCGTCCATGCCTTCTGTTCCTCGGAAGGCTTCTGCTGCTCCATGCTGCGGAACTTGTACATATAAAAGGGCCTGCTATGCAATCCGATTCGCTCCTGTTTAAAGATAACCGGCCCGGGGCTGCTCAGTTTGACAGCAACGGCAGCTATCAGCATAATCGGAGACGTAATAATAATTCCAAACAAAGAACCTACAATATCCACCAGCCGTTTTGCTACCATGTTCATAGTATTGGTAAGCGGTACATAGCGGATGTTGATAACCGGTAACCCCATCAAATCCTCCGTATAAGGTTTACTGGGAATCAAGCTGTTGTAATCCGGTATGAATTTAGTATGCACACCAAATTTCTCACAAATGCCCACAATCTCTTCCAGTCTGTCATAATCCTTCAGGGAAAGGGTGATTGCTGCTTCATCCAACGTATTGCTGGGCAGGACCTCTTGCAGGCTGTCTATTTTATCCAGTACCCGGATACCCTTGTACTGAGTTCCTACAGGAACCGTGTCATCCAAGATGCCATAGATTGCATATCCCCATTCGGGATTGCCAAGAATGCGGTTTATATACTCTTCCGCTGCTCTGGAATATCCCACCAGCAGGATATGCTTCAGATTGTATCCTTTTGCCCTAAAGGAGCGTAATATCCTGCGGACAATCAGCCTGGATAACGCCGTAAGAGAAATGTTCAGCACATAGAACATGCAAATCATCTTACGGGAGTAATCATTCTGCTTTACAATATAAAGGAGCACAATAAATGCTACAAGTCCGATTGTATTAGCACAGATGATATTGTATATCTCTCGGCCGTAACTGCTGGTTCTCTGTGGAGTGTATACCTTGCAATAGTAATAAAGCAGGATATAGGCCGGTACGATAAAGACAAGTGCCCGCATATAATGCTCCATCGGCAGAATTCCTGACTCCGGGCCAAAATAATTAAAGATTCTGAAATGCAGGATCCAGGCTATTGCATATGAAACTACTATAATCAGCGCGTCCATAATCAGGTGCAGCCTGTTAAACAACTTCTGGTTATCCTTTATCATACTTACCTCACCTGCTACTTAGCATAAAAATATTTTGTATCATTTTTGTATCATATATTCATCTACCTTGTTAATTCTGAAAACGCCGCAGGATGTTATACCAGAGTGCAACCTGTATCCGGCAATAATTTCCAAGATTCGCAATTTGAAAGCGCACCTTTCTCTCCCTGCCTTCCTCAGAGAAACATCTTTTCACTCCTTTCAGGCATCCCTTGAAATAGATGATGCCCATTCCCTTCCTTGCAAAAAAAAGTGTTTTTATAAGAAAACCGGCAATCAAAAAAGGGAGATTGATAACTAATTGCAAGACCGGCATATTTTTTCCTATTATATAGACACTGTTAGTTGATGAAAGGTTTGCCTTAAATTTATTATATCTGGATCCGCTCACCCCACTCCCCGCATGAAGCACCCTGGCTTTGGGTTCATATCGGTTCTCGTATCCGTAAATACGGGCACGCCAGCCGATATCCACGTCCTCCAGATAAGCAAAATGCATTTCATCAAAGTAACCGATTTTTTCAAAAACAGACCGCCTGTAAATAGCAGCACCCCCACAGGCAGAGAAAATCCTGGCAGGTTTCCCATAATCCACAGCCTTTTTCCCTTTGCCCCGGGCATATGCCCATCCCAGTGCACAATACAAGTCCCCCGCATTGTCCAGTATCTCTTCATTTTTCATATCCAGCATCTGTGCACTGACAGAAAAAATACGTTCTGAAGTCTCTATGGCTTCCACCAATTCCTTGATAAATCCTGATTTAACTTTTGTGTCATTATTCAATAAAATCACATAGGGAGTTTTAGCATTTCTGATTCCTACATTAACTGCGCCACAGAAACCGGTATTTTCAGGCAGGCAGATCAACTCTGCCAACGGATAATTTTCTTTTATCCACTGTACGCTGCCATCAGTGGAAGCATTATCCACAATCAGAATATGGGCAGGATAGGTCTGAGCATCCAAAGCTTCCATACAGTCCTTCAAATATTTCATACCATTGTAATTTGGAATAACAACTGTTACTTTCATGCTTTTTTCCTCCAGTCAGGATTCCATACGATATGATATCCGGCATCCTGGATTGCCTTGCAGACTGCGATACTAAGTGCGCAGTATTCTTGTTCTGTCAGGCCGGATACCAGGCATCTGACAGTTCCATCTTCCTCCATTGCAATGCTCTCACCTGTTGTATTCTTCTGTCCGCACCGGATATCCGGTCCTGTCTGTACCAGGTACCTGTCTGCTGCAGCTTCTGCCAAAGAAAAAAGTTCCGGACGAATCTTCATCAGGCGGATATCCACAGCAAAGGCATCCTGTAACAATGATGCTCTGTGCATATATCCGCTGAAATCCTTGTAAAGTCCTTTATAAGGGCATTCTCCCTCTTTTGTATATATACCGCCCGTTATTTTATTATTTCTATCTAACAGCTTGCCGCCCACTGCTCCTACATCCGGCCGCTCTGACAGCAAATCGGGCTGATAGGCTATTCTGTAAAAGCCCAAATGCTTTGTAGGAATAACTTGTCCATTCATTCCATTCTCTTTGAGAAAGTCAGCAATAGCCCTTCCGCCTGCCTCATACGCATACTGCTTGCTCTGTGGATTTTCCGCTGTGGATCCCCTGTGACAGCGCCAATGATACAGAACTTTTGGAATATGGCATATCATTTTTTCTGCCTCTATGCCCCAAAAAACACCATCATCTTCCCCGGATTTCCCGTTAAATATTGTCTGGATACCCCGCAGCACCAGATCATAGTCCTGGGCACCATCATATTCCCGTCTAAGCATAAGCTTCTTCATCAGTCCGGCCTGCATCACCGTAAAATGACAGATATAGTTGTTTGATAAAATTAAATCTAAATTAAATTCTTTTTTTCTGTGTGGTTCATAATAGTAATGCCCGGTTTCATCACATTTATCTTCATCTGAATAGAGAAGCTGTAATGTAACTCCGGCTCTTTTTGCCTGTTGGATGGCATATGCCATCTCAAACAACGCATCGGGAGTAAGCAGATCGTCATGATCCAGCAGGCCGATGTAATCGCCTGATGCCGCTCCCAGCGCCGCGTTGGTATTATCGGAAATGCCCTTATTTTCTGTAAGGTGAAGATATCTGATGCGTTCATCCCGATATTCCTTTACTACACTCTCTACGCTCATATCTTCACTGGCATCCGCGATTATCAGTTCAAGATGTTCATAGCTTTGCATGAGGACGGAATCTACCATAGCTTTCAGATAATCCGGATTGGTCCGGTAAGCAGGCACCAGAATGCTGAAATAAGGACCTCCCTCTTTTCCCCGGCGCGCCTGTGCGCGCTGTTCGTCCAATGTTTCCGCCGTGGGAGCCTCATATACATAGGCTTCCTCCGTTTTTTTGCGTAAACGTTCTAAGGCTGCGAGATATGTATCCCGCAGCCCGTTTCGTTTCAGATAATATATAGTCTTTTTTAAATTGGCTATATTGAGTTTGGACATAATAATTACAGAACCGCCTTTAAATCTTCGGTGAGCTTATCTACCTTCTCTGCCGCATCCTCCAGGCTGTTGCCCTTTACGCCCATATAGAACTTAATCTTCGGCTCCGTACCGGAAGGACGTGCACAGCACCAGAAATTGTCGGGAAGCTCAAAATAAAGTACATTGGACTTAGGAAGTCCGGTAGGGGTCACTGCGCCGGTCTCCATGTCAACAATCCTGTCTTCCTGGTAGTCACGGAAACGAAGCACCTTCAGATCGCCAAATGCCTTGGGCGGATTCTTACGCAGCCTATCCATAATCTCAGCAATCTGCTTTGCACCATCCACACCCTTTAAGGTAATGGTGTACTGGGTCTCTTTGAAGTAGCCGTATTTTTCATACATTTCTAACATCATATCCCAGAGAGTCTTACCCTCTTTCTTACAGTAGGCAGCAACCTCACAGAGACACATCACTGCTACGCAGGCATCCTTATCCCTTGCATGGGTACCTGCCAGACAGCCATAGCTTTCTTCCAAACCGAATACGTAATTGTTGGAACCGGTCTGCTCAAATAACTTAATCTGCTCACCGATGAACTTAAAGCCTGTCAGCACCTCTATCAGCTTCACGCCATAAGCCTTGGTAATGGCATCTGTCATATTGGTAGTAACGATAGTGGTTACCAGTGCAGGGTTCTCGGGCATGGTTCCCGTCTTTGTCTTTTCTCTTAAAATATATTCTGCAATCAGCATACCTGACATGTTGCCGGTGAAAGGAACATATTCGCCGGTCTTAGTATCCTTGGCATATACACCAAGTCTGTCAGCGTCAGGGTCGGTTGCCAGCACAATATCCGCATCTTTTTCCTTAGCCAAACGCAGCGCATAGGTGAAGGCTTTGGGATCCTCCGGATTAGGATAGTCCAGTGTCGTGAAATTCGGGTCCGGATTCTCCTGTTCAGGCACTACATACACATTTTTGAAGCCTAATTCAGAAAGCACTCTTCTGACCGGCTTATTACCGGTACCGCAGAGAGGTGTGTATACAATCTTAATATCATCAGCCACCTCGGCAATGATTTCGGGATGAATAATCTGTTTTTTCAATTCCACCATGTAGGCATCGTCGATTTCTTTACCGATCACTTCATACAGCCCGGCCGCCAGTGCTTCCTCCTTCGCCATGGTCTTTACGGTATTGTAATCTGTAATAGCATTTACTTCTGCAATAATTTCCTTGTCCTTTGGAGCGGTAATCTGTGCGCCGTCCTCCCAATATACCTTATAGCCGTTGTACTCAGGCGGATTGTGGCTCGCAGTCACTACGATACCGGAAATACAGCCCAGCTTACGAAGTGCAAAGGACAATTCCGGTGTGGGGCGAAGAGATTCAAATACATATGCCTTGATGCCGTTGGCTGCCAGACAGCATGCAGCGGTATCTGCAAATTCAGGGGACATTCTTCTGGAATCATAGGCAATTGCCACGCTTCTGTTGCTGCCGCCCTGCTTTAGGATATAATTTGCCAGTCCCTGCGTTGCCTTCCTTACCGTGTAAACATTCATACGATTGGTACCGACACCAATTACACCTCTAAGGCCACCGGTACCAAATTCCAGGTCCTTATAAAAGCGATCTTCTATTTCTTTTTCATCATTACGGATGGCCAGAAGCTCCTTCTTGGTATCCTCATCAAAATAGTCGTTTTCCAGCCAGAACTGGAATTTGCTCTTATACTCCATCATACATCCTCCTGTTTATCATTTTCTTTATGCATAAATAACATTTTCCCATATTATAGCAGATTTTATGTTACATTTAAAGAGAAATTATTGTCTGTTCAGTGAGAAGTCACTTCTATCCAAAGAGAAATTGGGGTTGTAATAGGGATCTCCCTGAGCAAGAACCTCTTTCCACTTTTCTCTGAAGTGTTCTGACTCTTTGTTGTAGCGCTCTGCTTTCTCCCCATGGTCATCCAGACCGCGGGAAACG
>JBJFCM010000115.1:0-3556 GCA_051888955.1 Lachnospiraceae bacterium
GTTGTTACAAAAATCTGTTTTACCGGCTGCAGGTTCTGCAAATCCTGCCATTTTCCCAGTTTTTCTTTCGCTTCCCCGGCCTTCTCTTCATCCTCAAAAATACCGAATACCGTAGGCCCGCTGCCACTCATCAGTGCCTTGCTTGCACCATTTTCCTCCATAAAACGCTTCAGCCTTGTAATAACCGGATACTTCTCCTCCGTTACACTCTGCAATACATTGTCCATGCGGGACACAACACCTGAAAGGCTGCCTTCCCGTATTGCTGCAACCATGCCGTCGATATCGGGATGGTTTTTCAGCCCTGCAAGGTTCAAATGTTCATATACATATTTGGTAGAAACATTGATATCCGGCTTTGCCACCAGCAAAAAACAGTCCGGTGCATCCGGCAGCTTCTCAAGCTTCTCCCCGATACCCTCTGCCAGAGCGGTGCCGCCCATGATACAATAGGGAATATCTGCCCCCAGTTTTACCCCCAGCTCCTTCAATTCCTCTTCCGAAAGCTCCAGGTCAAAAAGCCTGTTCATGCCCTTTAAAACCGCTGCAGCGTCCGTGCTCCCGCCTGCCATGCCTGCGGCTATGGGGATTCTCTTTTCTAAATGGATGGCCACGCCCTCTTTGATTCGAAAAGTTGTCATGAGCAGTCGTGCTGCCTTGTAAACCAGATTATTTTCATCTGCCGGAACTTCTTCATTGTCCGTAGTCACCAGGATGCCCTGTTTGGCTCTTTTCAGGGTGATTGTGTCGCAGATGCCCACCGTCTGCATGACCATTCTTACCTCGTGATAGCCGTTTTCCAGCCGCCTTACCACGTCCAGTCCCAGATTGACCTTGGCATAAGCCTTCATTTCTAATGTATCCATCTGTCTTCCTCTCTATGACTGTTGACTATACTCTCTGCACATGTCCTTCCGGACACGCATATCAGTTCATTGTATTTTTTTGCCCTCTTTTTGTTTTTTGTATACAAGGATTGTACTTAATTATATACAATAAAATTATTTTCGTCAATCACTACGTCGGCATGAAAAAAACCGTAATTTTTTTGGGGATTGTACCGTGTCAAAAAAAATGGTAGTGTTATATGAGAAATTTCACCTTTATGTGCAAAAATATCCTGCATTATAAAGACGGGGGAAAATAGAATGAAAAAAGAGATAAGAAATTTCGGAGAAGCTTCTTGGGCTTTTGGCACGGTTCTTTGTGGTCTGGGTGTCTGTCTTTCGGCAAACAGCGGTTTTGGCGTATCCATGGTAGCTGCTCCCGCTTATATTTTATACATGAAAATGAGTACCTTTTTTCCATGGCTTACTTTCGGCATGGCGGAATACTTTTTGCAGGGCATACTGGTTTTATTCTGCTGTATCATCATGGGACGCTTCAAATGGAAATACCTGCTGTCCTTCGGAACTGCCATTTGCTATGGATTCTGCCTTGACCTTTGGCGGCTTCTCTTTGGCACGGTTATCTATCCACTGCTTTGGCAGAGAATTCTTTCCGGCATTGCAGGCATGTTTATCACTGCCTTTTCCATTGCACTGTTTCTTCGAACCTACCTGCCGCAAGAGGCTTATGAACTCGTTGTGAAGGAATTAACTGAAAAAACAGGTGCCAACATGCACAAGGTCAAATGGATCTATGATATTACATCGTTAATAGTGGCAATTTTTATGATGCTGCTTTTCTTCCATCGCTTTTCTCTGGATATGATTGGTGTTGGCACCCTGCTTCTTACCTTGTGCAATACGCCCCTTATCGCCCTGTTTGGCAGAATACTGGACAAGTATGTCTCCTTTGCACCTGCATTTCCCCATTTTTATGAGAAATTTGACAAACTGATGAATTAAGGAACAGATATCACAAAAAGGCACATTTGTTGCAGCTTCTGCAACGAATGTGCCTTACCTTTATAATCCTTTTACAAGTAACAGCTTATCTCCCGGGCGTACTTCATCCGTGCTTAGCTCATTCACTTCTTTGATTCTCTCCACAGGTACATAATACCGTTTGCCGATATTCCAAAGATTATCCTCCTGCTGTACCACATAGACTACCATTCCCGGCAGGTCATTGACCTTGGCCATATCCAGTTCCGATACCCTGATGTCAGAAATCATTCTTTGGGATACATTTCTGAATACGACTGCCTGAAAATCCAGTACCGCTTTGACATCCATTTCTTCACTGTCAATCATGACCACCTGCAGGTGTCCTGCATCTGCCCGCATTTTGAAGCTGTCAGAAGGGCTGATACCCGGTACTTCTAATGTATAAGAAAAGGGGATCATCCCTTTCATGCAGTTGTAAGGGGAAGCATCATCCCCGGTAATATACATCACCTGTACGGCGACAGTTCCTTCTATCAGAATACCGTCCGGTGTGATTTCCTGGTTATCTATCTGCACGCTGCCTTCACTGTGCAACAGCTGCAGCACCCTTGCTCCGGGATTTTTCACCTTCATCCTGTCGGTCACCTTGCTCTTGCCGCCGATTTTCATCAAGAGCTGCTTTAAGTTCACTCCTCTGTCAATGCTCTCCACTTCCTTGGTCACACCGTAAATATCGGAAATCATCTCCACGCTTTCTTCCTCATAGAGCTTTATGACGATATCCAGCACCATTTCCAGACCCAGCATTCTCTCTTCCCCGTCAAAGTCAGGTCTGACCTCCAGCTCCCTGTGGCCGATTTCATAACCGATATCCGCTATCATGGTATCCCTGCACCCATGGCACTCCACCGTCCCGCTAAAGGGAATTACGGTTTCATAGGTGCGGATAGGCATTTCCTCCCCCTCGCCTTCATACAGCACAAAAACGCGCACATCCCCCTGAATGGAAATGCTTTCTGCAAGCGGTTTAAATTCCACTTCTTCCAGCGTGACATCATCCCATATGATATGAAAGATATTGGGATAATTCTGAGGCAGGTTGATTTCTTCCCGGATACGGAAAATGTCATTTTTCTGAATGGCAATTTCCGCCAGATCCCTTTTCACCTTCCGGTATTCTAACGGGGAACCCATCTCTTCAAAATAGATATCCACCGGAGCCTCTTCGTCGTAGAGTTCTTCCACCCATGCTTTCAGGGAAAAAAGCGCCTGCACGGAGAGCTTTCTGGAATTGATCATCCCTACCGTCAAATCCTCTGAAATAGCTTTTACGGTGACAGCATCCGTTCCCCGCACCCCCTCCATGTAAAGCTGTTCTTCAAAGGGTATTTTTCCTTCCACACAGACCAGCCTCTGGCCTTCCTCCCTGGTTTGGTAGAGGACAGAAAAAAGAAGTCTTCCCCGAATATTTACGTGATCTTCTGTGGGTTTGACTTCTTCTATCTGTACCTGGCCTTTTTCGTAAATGAGAGCAGCTACATCGGGCTTGCTGTCAGGAATATTGATATCCTCTTCCAGCGTCACCTGGCTGTTGCTTCTGCATTTGATACGGTCCATATGTATGTTTTTCTTAATTAGTTCCACCTGGGTACCTCCATAGTTGTTGCTTATAGCTACTATATGAAGGTGGGTGGGGAAATATGCGGGAAAGTTTCCGCCAGGGC
>JBJFCM010000115.1:3656-7638 GCA_051888955.1 Lachnospiraceae bacterium
TTCTCATTCAGACACGCTTGCGCTCAGTGGAAAACGCAACGGTACTAGGCTCGAAAATACCTCGCCAAGTGCCGGCGTTTTTCAAAGGTCTTCATGAGAACAGTTGGGCGCCTGAGCAGTTTAGCATGTAAACTTCAAACCAAGCACTTGAGTGTCCCTAAAATCCTTTTATTTCACGGCACCGATAATTTCACTGACATCTTCAATTCCGTAACGTACCATATATTCTTCAATGCCCTGTACAACTTTTTCCGTAGCGTAAGGGTCGAAGAAGTTGGCAGCGCCGACGCTGATGGCAGTGGCACCTGCTAACAGGAATTCGATGGCATCATCGGCATTGCTGATGCCGCCCATACCAATGATGGGAATTTTTACGGCATTTGCTGCCTGGTAGACCATCCTTACAGCTATGGGCTTGATAGCAGGACCGGACATACCGCCTGTCTTGTTGGCCAGCACAAAGGCCCTCTTATGAATATCTATTTTCATGCCGGTGATAGTATTGATCAAAGACAGAGCATCTGCGCCTGCTGCCTCGGCTGCCTTTGCCATCTCTGTGATATCCGTCACATTGGGGCTCAGCTTCATGATGACCGGCTGCTTGGCATGCTTTTTGATTTCAGAGGTAATGCCAAAGAGGGCTTCCGCCTTCTGTCCGAAGGCAATGGCACCTTCCTTTACATTGGGGCAGGAGACGTTGATTTCCAGCATATCGACATCCGTATCTCCCAGTCTTTCCACAACCTCCACGTAATCCTCTACCGTTTTTCCACAGACATTCACGATTATCTTCGTATCAAATTTCTTTAAGAAAGGAATGTCTCTCTCTATAAAAACATCGATGCCCGGATTCTGCAGGCCGATTGCATTCAGCATGCCGCCGTAAACCTCCGCCACGCGCGGGGTCGGATTGCCCGGCCAGGGTACATTGGCAACACCTTTTGTCACCACTGCCCCCAGGCGGTTCAAATCTACAAATTCACTGTATTCTATTCCGGAGCCAAAGGTGCCGGATGCCGTCATGACGGGATTATTAAATGTTACGCCAGCTATGGTTACTTTCGTATTCATCAGATGTCTACCTCCCCTGCTTCAAAAACCGGTCCATCCGTGCAGATTCTTGCATTGTGCACATGAGAATGATGGTCCACTTCCTTTGTCTTAGCCACACAGCCTAAGCATGCACCTACGCCGCAGGCCATCCTCTCCTCTAAGGAGATGTAGGCAGGAATACCGGCTTCTTCTGCATATTTTTTGATGGCACGAAGCATCGGCATGGGACCGCAGGCAAAAATCATCTCCGCCTCAAGGGCATTTTCCCGGATGGCATCCATCACATTGCCCTTACTGCCCACGCTGCCATCCTCTGTAGCAATATATACCTTTCCGTATTTTTCCAAATCTTCTTTTAAAAAGGTCTTTTCATCCCGGTAGCCTACAATAATCTGCTTGTCCGCCTGCATTGCCTTTGCCAGCTCCAACATAGGCGGAATGCCGATGCCACCACCCATTAAAAAGACTTTCTTCCCGGCAGCTTTCTCATAGGGGAAGCCGTTGCCCAGCGTCCCCAGAATATCCACGGTTTCTCCTGCTTTATAGGTGGAAAATTCTGCAGTACCCTTTCCGGCAATGCGGTATACGATTCTCAAGAGTGCCTGCTCCTTATCCACCTCACAGATGCTGATGGGTCTGGGCAGCAGTGTGCTCTTGTCCCTGGGATACAGACAGATAAACTGTCCCGGTACCGCTTCTTTTGCCAGCTCTGTGCCAATCCACATATCAAAAATAGCCGGTGCGATTTCTTTTTGCGCTACAACCTGCGCAGTTACCTTTTTTTTCTGCATGATAGGTTTTCCTTTCTATTTTTCGTCCTGATATACTACCTGTCCGTTACAGATTGTGTACTTCACGGCACCCTTTAGCTGCCAGCCCTGAAAGGGGCTGTTATCAGATTTGGAAGCAAATTCTGTTACTGTTATCGTCTCCTGCGGGTCGAAGAGCACGACATCCCCCGGACCACCCTCTGCCAGATAGCCGGCATCCAGATGATACATCCGGGCCGGGTTGACGGTCATCTTCTGAAGAAGTGACATCATGTTCAGATATCCTGCATCCACCAGTTCTGTAATGCCCAAGGGGAGCGCTGTTTCCAGTCCGATAATCCCGCTGGGTGCCTCCGTAATGGGCTTCTCCTTTTCTTCCCTGCTGTGGGGTGCATGATCCGTAGCAATCAAATCGATGGTTCCATCCTGAAGGCCTGCGATAATTGCCTGTCTGTCGCTTTCCTCCCTTAAGGGCGGATTCATCTTAGCCAGAGTGCCATACTGTATCACGGCATCTTCTGTCAGGGTAAAATGGTGGGGTGTTGCTTCCGCATGGATATCTCCGCCTCTTTTTTTTGCCTGCCGCACCAGTTCCACCGCTTCCCTGGAGCTGATATGCTGCACATCGATGCAGGCGCCGGTTTCTAAAGCAATCTCCAGATCCCTCTTTACCAGATCAATCTCTGCTTCTCTTTTTGAACCGCCGATGTGATAGTGTGCTGCGGCAGCCCCGGCATTGACCCCGTTATTCTCGATATAGGCAGGATTTTCCTCGTGAAAGCTGATGGGTACCTCCAGCCTTTTTGCCTCTTCCATGGCCTTTCTCACCAGTTCTTCCGATAAAATGGGAACTCCATCATCGGTAAAGCCTGCGGCACCTTTTTCATATAACTGTTCCATGGGTACCATTTCCTGCCCCTTCATCCCCATGGTCACGGTGGCACAGGTCTCCACATGGATACCGGTCTGCCGTCCCTTTTCCAACACATAAGCCAGCGTCTCTTCATTATCCACCGCCGGTCTGGTATTGGCCATCAGCACGACCGTGGTATAGCCGCCCTTTGCTGCCGCACGGGCGCCGGTTTCTATATCTTCTTTATACGTAAAGCCCGGGTCCCGGAAATGGGAATGGACATCCACCAATCCCGGTGCTGCGATGAGCCCTGTTGCATCTATCACGGACACCTCATCCCAAGCGATATCTTCCGTTTCTTCCCCGGATACTTCCGGCAGCTGCTTTTGCAGCTTCTGCAGCTTTCCATACAGGTCCGGCGCTATTTTCACGATTCTGCCATCCTGTATCAAAATATCAAAATAGCCTTCATCCCCGGTAGCCGGGTTCATCAGGTACGCATTGGCAATTAACAACATGGTATATCTTTTCTCCTGCTCTCATAAAATAATACAAAAATTAAAGAACGTGACGACTATGAAAAATTATAAGCCTAAACCTATGTTTTTGGCAACTGCCATTCTACTGCTTTTTTCTTTTGTGTTCACCGGATGCACCCTGGGTACCAGCGAGACTACCAGGCTGCGGGATCTGGACTTTACCGTTATCAGCGAAGAGCGTCTGCCTGAAGAATTGAAATCACTGATTGAAGAACGCAAAAGCGCACCCTTTAAGGTCACCTACAGTGACAATGAGTACCTGTATATCTGTGTCGGCTATGGGGAACAAACGACCGGCGGCTACAGCATCGCTGTAAATGATTTGTATCTGACCGACAATGCAGTTTACATAAGTACCAGCCTTTTAGGCCCCGGCCCAGAAGATAAAACCGGCACTGCTCCCTCCTGCCCATACATCGTAGTAAAAACCGAATATCTGGATAAAACAGTGGTTTTCGAGTAGAAAAGATGTTATACTATGCGAAAAGGGCAGCATTTTTTAAAGCTTTGCCCCCTATTCAAATATACGGAAGAATAAATATGAAATTTCTAAGAAGATTTGCTAACACTGTCTGTGTTATGCTCATGATGAATATTGTAGCGTTATGCAGCCTTGCCGGCAAGGGATGCCAGACTCTTACCGGCAGGTATTTTACATACTTTTCACTGATTGCAGGCATTCTGCTGCTGTTCTTGGTGACAGAAATTTTACCCTGCTATGAGAAAGGGCTGAAAGTACGGCTGCAGATATTGATTGGCGGATATGA
>JBJFCM010000115.1:7738-10890 GCA_051888955.1 Lachnospiraceae bacterium
GTCAATATTATACTGTTCCTAAAGTGGTGTGCCATCGTGCGAAGAGAACTGCTTTATGAAAAGAACCAGTATCTGTTGGATGCCGCAAGGGAAGAAAATCAGATCTGCAGGACCCGCTATCCGGTCGTGATGGTACACGGCATCTTCTTCAGAGACTGGCAGTATCTCAACTACTGGGGACGCATTCCGCAGGAACTGAAGCGCAACGGTGCAGTCGTTTTTTATGGAAGGCAGCAATCTTCCCTTTCCATAGCGGACAGCGCTGCTGAGTTGAAAGCAGAAGTGGAACGTATCTTACAGGAGACAGGTGCTGAGAAGGTCAACATCGTAGCCCACTCCAAGGGCGGGCTGGATGCCCGGTATGCCATAAGCAAGCTGGGGCTGGACAAGCAGGTGGCAACACTTACTACCATCAATACCCCGCACCGGGGCTGTCAGTTTGCGGATGCCCTGTTAACCGGACTTCCCGATTGGCTGATATGCTTTGTGGCTGGCCGCTACAATGCCCTGTTTAGCAGATTGGGAGATAAATCTCCTGATTTTCTGGCCGGTGTGCAGGATCTGACTGCTGCTTCCTGTGCTGTTTTCAATGAAGAAGTAAAGGACAGCCCTTCTGTATATTACCAGAGCAGCATGTCCAAGATGCGGAGCATGACAAGTGCAGGCTTTCCTTTAAACTTAGGATATCTCCTTGTTAAGAAATATGAAGGGGACAACGATGGCCTGGTAAGTGTAAATTCTGCAATCTGGGGAAATTATCTGGGACTTTTGACCGCCGGCAAAAAGGGAATTTCCCACGGAGATTTAATAGACCTGACCCACAAAAATATAAAAGGCTTTGATGTAAAAGAATTCTATGTACAGCTTTTTGCAGATTTAAAAGAAAAAGGGTTTTAAAGAAGGAGAAAAAGATATGATACGTTTTATTATAGTAGCTTCCTGGGTAGTGCTCTTCTTAATTTTATCCATTCCCGTTATGTTTGTAGAGTGGATTATCGGCAAATTCAATATGGATGTGAAGAACCGCAGCTCTCTTGCCATTGTAAACTGGGCTTTCCGCGGTGTCATTTTGCTGGCGGGTACAAAGGTTATCGCATTGGGAGAGGAGAATATTCCAAAGGACACTGCCGTTCTCTATGTGGGCAACCACAGAAGTTTTTTTGACATTGTGCTGACCTATGTCCGGGTTCCCCGCCCTACGGGCTATATTGCCAAAAAAGAGATGGAAAAGGTGCCTCTTCTGTCCATCTGGATGAAGAATCTGCACTGCCTCTTCTTGGACCGTGACAACATCAAAGAAGGCTTAAAGACCATTCTGGCTGCTATTGAAAAAGCAAAATCCGGCATCTCTATCTGCATTTTCCCGGAAGGTACCCGCAACAAGACATCCGATACCTTCCTGCCCTTCCACGAAGGCAGCTTCAAGATTGCAGAAAAAGCAGGAGTTCCCATCATTCCCATGACCATCGTGAACTCTGCTGCCGTTTTTGAAGACCATTTTCCCAAAATCAAGAAAACCACGGTTGTCATAGAATATGGAAAACCCATCTACATAAACGAACTTTCCAAAGAGGATAAAAAGGCTGTGGGCAGCATCGTAAAGAACGTCATATCAGAAACCTACTTCAAAAATAAATCAGCATATTTTTCAGAATAAAATGGAGGGAATTTATGGCGCCTACAAAAGAAAAGCATGGGCTACACTTTAAGGCAGGATTTTTTTTAGGAATTTTCTGCCTTCTTTTCCTTGCCCTCTCCCCCACTGTCAATGCTAAAGAGCCTCTGACCGGATATTCTTCGAAAGAGATTGTAGAGCAGATGGGGATAGGATGGAACCTGGGCAATACCCTGGATGCAACCGGCGGTAATGCCGCCGATGTCTTCAGTCAGGAACAGTCATGGGGTAATCCCATTGTAACGGGAGAGCTGATAGATGCCGTAGGTGAGGCCGGCTTCACCACCATCCGCATTCCGGTCACCTGGTACCGGCACTTATCCGATGACGGTACCTACACAATCGACGCTGATTTTCTGGAGCGTGTTAAGACGGTTGTGGATTACGCCTATGAGAATGACATGTTTATCATCTTGAATATACACCATGAGGAATGGCTGAATACTTCCGGGCTGGCAACGGATTATGAACAGATGGGCGAGGAGCTTTCCGCTATCTGGACGCAGCTTGCAGATTATTTTGCAGATTACGACCAGCATTTAATTTTCGAGGGTATGAATGAACCCCGTATGGCAGGCACAAATGTGGAATGGGGCGGCAATGATGCCGGCTATGCCGCAGTAAACTACTTAAATCAGGTATTTGTAAGTACCGTACGGAATTCGAACAAGGGCTATAATCAGGAAAGATGTCTGATGATTCCCGGCTATGCCGCATCCGGCTCTTCCAACGTACTGGAATCCATCGTGATTCCTACCGTGAATGGTGAGGCGGTGAATAATCTCATCATTTCTGTCCACTGCTATTCTCCTTACAATTTCTGCTTAAGTGACGCAATGACGGGCTTTGACCCCACATCCTCCGAATGCGTCAGTGAAATCGATGGACTATTTGATACGCTGCAGAAGCTGTTTCTGGATAACGGCATTCCGGTGGTGATTGGAGAGACCAGCGCTACCAATAAAAATAATACCGAGGCCCGCGAAAAATGGGCCTACTACATGGCAAATAAATCAGCAGCCTACGGCGTTCCCATCGTCATTTGGGACAACGGTGCAAACGGCTCCTCCGGCGGCGAATGCCATGCATACATAAACCGCGCCACCTGCGAGTGGAACTTTCCCACTGTGATCAAATCCCTGATGGACGGTCTTAACAGCATTGAGTGGGGTTCGGGAAGAATAGAAAGAGAAGAAGCCACTGAGTCAGAGAATAGTTCCCTGTTAGGCGGTTCTGTTATCTGGTCCGACGAAAACGGCCTGACCAGCACCGCGTTATGGGATTACACCTATATTGCCATGGGCTCCAAGGAGTCCTACTATTTGCCGGGAAGAGAGATTGCCGTGGTATATTCCGGAAATGGCGAGCCAAAGGTTATTCTGGACAGTTCGGAGATGAATGTCTGGTGGATACCCATAGACCCTGACCGTATTGAGACACTGGATGATAAAAAGGTGGCATATTTCGGGTATGACAC
>JBJFCM010000116.1:0-10883 GCA_051888955.1 Lachnospiraceae bacterium
ACCGGCCTTGCAGCCACGGAAGCTCATCTTTTCCTTATCATTGATCATATCATTGAGTTCTGTGAGAATATCATACTGCTCTACACCATCAGAAACATTTTTCCTCGTAGCTAAAAGGTCTGCATCCTCCACAAGGGCTGCCAGTATGGAAAAGTTCTTCGCCGTCATCTTATAATAGCTGTCATCCGTGGAACTTACTGTCATGGTGCCGTCCGTCTGATGATCGTAACGGTAAGCCTCTAAGAAATCATACTGCTCGTTACCGGTTGCTACCTTTGCCGCAAACAAGTCATTACCAAGATTATTATAAGCATCATATCCACTGTTGAGGATATCATTGAATTTCTGAGAAAAGGTACGCACCCACTCATTCATCTGCTGCATATAATAGGGAATTCCCTGATAGGCGATACTGTTACCGATGGAAGCAGCTTTTCCAACCCTGTCATTTGTCAGATTTCTGTCGTTTAACGAGCTGTCTGACAGTACAAAGGTATAAGAATAGGAAGGCTCTCCGTTTGCATCATAGCTGCAGGTATAGGACCAGGAGTCATAGTAGAACAACTGGTTGCCAAGATTGATAACGCCGCCCGTATTGGAAAGGTTACATTTATTCAAATCCTGCAGGTAGTCCCTGCTCACCTGTACCGTCACAGTGTCATGGGAAGTGGTATTGCCATCTGCATCTGTCACATCCGTTTTGCCGGTGGCGCTGATTGTACCGGTAAAATTCTCGGAATTATTGCCGTCCCGCATTTCCACCAGCCCCTGCAAGGCACCTCCCAGGGTCTTGCTGTACAGGTTGAATTCTTCTCCGTTAGTCCACCTGATATTATAAAGGCCATCTATATCGGTCTGGTTTACCTTTTCGTAGCTGGTTCTTGCCACACATTCCAACTGCTTATAATCACTGGTATCTAAAAGTAGCTGGCCGCCGCCGATTTTCACGAGGAAACGGTAGGCACCGGTCTCCCGCTCCGGATTGTTGGCATCTGTGATGGGAATTTCCTGGGTCTCAATATCTACAATCTGGGAGAGCTGGTCAAGAAGCACGGTTCTGCGGTCTCTCAGTTCATTGGCCTTGCTGCCCGTCAGTTCGATGACATTGATCTGTTTATTCAGGGAGGCAATCTCACCTGCCAGGGAATTGATTTCATCCACTTTCAGTTTGATTTCCTGGTTGACATCCTTCTGCACCTTCTCCAGATTGCTTGCCATGCCGTTAAAATATTCGGTAAGATTAGCCGCATAGCCGATAAACTGCGCTTTGGAAGATGTGCTGCTTGCGTCCTTCAATACCGCCTGTAAACCCGTCACCGTAAACTGATCAAAGATGGTCTTGAAACCGGTGGTAGTGCCGTCATCGCTAAAGTAGGTCTCTAACTGGGACATGTAATACTGCTTGATACTGTATTCGCCAAGATTTGTGTTGGACTCCCAGTATTTGTTGTCATAAAACTCGTCCCTGACACGTTCAATGGCAAGCGTATCCACACCTGCTCCGGCACAGCCGTAGGTCTGGAATACTCTTAAAGCATCGCTGGCCTGTTGCACTACCTGTTGGCGGCTGTATCCTTCTGTCTGTACATTCGATATATTGTTGGAGGTGGTATTCAATGCCGCGTTGGAGGCCAAAAGCCCCTTATATGCTATATTCAGTCCAAAAAATTGTGAAGGCATCTTTATCCTCTCTTTCTGCTTATCCGACTAAGAGTGCTTAACACGACACTCTCTTTTATATTGCCAGTGTATTGATAATGTGCTCTAACATCTCACTGATTACGTTGATATAGCGGCTGGCCGCATTGTAGGCATTCTGGAACTTAATCATGTTGGAAAGTTCTTCGTCGGAGGACACGCCTACAATCTGCTCTCTGGCGCTGCTGGTCGCTTCTACTGTCGCTGCCTGATTCTCATAAATGCTTTGGAACACTGCACCGGAATTGGCCACCTGAGACACCAGGTCCGAATAATAATCCACAAAACTGGTCTTCTTCTGTACATTAGGGTTTAGGCAGTATACCTCTTCCGTAAAGGCTGCTTTCAGTTTCTCCGCCGTGTTATAGTCGGCAGAACCGTCCTTCAGCTTAAAGCCCAGCATGGAAGACTCCTGCAAAAGATTGCCGTTTATCTTTAAATTACTCAGCGTATACATGGTATCCGGAGATGCATAATCCTCTTCCATATAGTTCCAGGTCTCATTGCCTGCTGCATCGGTGCTCTTTACCCAGCCATCAGTGGTAACCTTTTTAAAGAGCTGTAACGGTGATCCGTCCTTATCGCACATGTACCCGCTAACCGGATCATAAGCACTGGATAATACTTCGTTGACCTTGGTAGCAACATTGTGTATCAACTGGTCGAATTCTGCCTGTATATTCATCAGAATAGACTGGGAAATGCTGTCATAATCCGTTTCGATATCCGAATAATCGGCCCTGTGATCTCCTCTTGCCAGCAGGGTTGCTTTCAATCCGCCGATATCTGTATCCATGGTGGAGGATACCGTCTGATTCAAATCAAACACCAGAGCGTGGGTGATATCGTAGCTCTTGGTGCCATCCTCCATTATGGTGTATTCTGCATTCTGTGGCCAGAAAGGAGTATAAAAACCGGTCGTGCCATCTACCTGCAAACCGATTTCATAGCACGTGCTGCCCTTGACAAAATCAGTTCCTTCTATCTGAACAGATACATTGCTGTTTGCATCCTCCGAATAACTCATCTTACAAAGTTTGCCAAGTTCATCCAGCAGGTAATTTCTTGTATCCCGTAAATCGTTGGCACGCTCCACGCCTGCGCATTCGATTTTAGCTATCTGATTATTTAATTCCAAAATCTGCTTTCCATACTTGTTGATGGTATCAACCTTTTCTTTTACCTGCAGATTCAAATCATCCTGATAGGAACAAAGGTCCTTGTATACAGAAGTAGCGCGCTCCAGAAATTCGGAGGAACGCTGTACTAACAGTCCCTGATTCACAGAGCTGGAAGGATCCTTCGCCAATTCCTGTACCGCGGTCCAAAGGTTGGTAAGCGATGTCTGGAAATCTTCTCCATTCATCTCTCCTAACAGTGTCTGCACTTCATCTAAGGCTTCCGTAGACACTTCATAAAACATACTGCGTCCCGATTCTCTGCGGTATGTTTTATCCAGGAAATAATCTCTCACTTGTCTAACTGCGGAAAAATTTACCCCGAGGCCGTATTGCTGGTCGGATATTCCGGCGGGGTTCTTGGATATGGTAATGTAGCTTTTAGTCTCCAGCAATGTCTGCTGTCTGGTAAAGCCTTTCGTATCTACATTAGTAAGATTATGCGCTGTGGTGTTCAGCGCATTCTGACTTGTCTGTAATCCGGATGTTCCTATATATAAACTTCCCATTAGTGGCATAATATCACCTCACGTCACACAGTACATGCGCTATGCATCCGCATGTCATCCCATGCGTACCGCATATACTATACGCGGACTTAACTTTTTGCATCAAAGCCACCACGTTCGGTTCCCATCACATCACCTGCGTTGTAGGCACCTTTATTGTAGTTGGCCGTCTCCGGTGCTGCCTTCATAGCATGGAGCAGATTCATGTCAAACTCTACCATCTCAAGGGAATGGGCAATCAACTCTTTATTCTGCATATTCACTCGTTGCATGTTCCCTACGACGCTTTTCAGTCTGTCATGCACCTCAGAAAGCTTTTTGCTCTCCTCTGGTCTGTTCTCCAGCATCTGAATCAGATTCACCAGTTTTAAAGTGTTAACATCCTTGTTCATGACGTTGGCAATATCCTTAATCACTTCTGTTCTTTTATTTTCCAGGTGATTAATTCTGTTTACCACTGTCTGTTCTTCATCCGTGATTTCCTGTAATGCCTGTAAATCTCCCGATACGATAATCGGGGTCTTCTTCATCGATAATCCCAGTAGCTCCTCATATTCTGAACTTTCCTGTTCTAATACACTTATCAGATTTTCTATCAGACTTGCCACCGGGATTACCTCATTTCTTCATATTTCGCTAATAATTTGTCCGCAAAGCTGTCTGTGCTCACTTCATAAGTGCCTGCGGCAATACTTGCTTTGATAGGAGCCGTTACGTCTTCCCTGACATCAGGGCTGGCAGCAACTGCAGCCTTGGCAGTCTGGATATCCTTTCCTATGCTGCTAATCTGCACCTGGTCTGAAAAGCTCACTCCTGAGGTTTTCTTAACCTGTCCCGGCTTCTTGGTATTATAAAGCTGTTGTACCTGATTATATGCTTCAATACGCATATCTGACTCCTCCTTTCCATGAAACTTGCATTTGTTACTATATATATCGTAAAAAAAGGGATGAACTTTAGTGTTCTCCAAAAAAAATTTATTTCTCCCTGCAAACATCTATGATACAATGCTTATACAACAAACCGATTTGAGGAAGTGTGCAGATTATGCGGGATATGACAGAAGGCTCAGCACATAGCCATTTATGGAGATATGCTTTGCCACTGCTGTTAGGCAACTGGCTGCAGTTAGCCTATAATGCAGTGGATTCCATTATTGCAGGAAGATTTATCGGAAAGGATGCGCTTGCGGCAGAAGGAATCGCCAGCCCCATCATGAATCTGGTGATTCTTGCCATTACCGGATTGTGTATCGGTGCAGGTGTATTGATGAGCGAATATTTTGGTGGTAAGAATTTCCCTCTGCTCCGTCAGTCCATGGCAACCATGCTGCTTACCGGTGCCTTTTTCTGTATCCTGTTATCCGCGTTGTGTATTTTTCTGACACCGGCCATCCTGCAGCTCATGGCCGTACCGCCTGAAATCTTTTCCATCACAGTAGTCTATTTACGGATTACTTTTCTTGGGATGCCCTTTACCTTTTTCTATAATGCACTGGCTGCCGGGCTCAAAAGCGTAGGAGATTCCAAAACTCCACTGAAGTTTCTTGCGTTTTCATCCATATTAAATGCTGTGCTGGATTTGATTTTCCTTGGGATTTTCGGATTTGGTATCGCATGCAGCGCCACTACCACCGTCATTGCGGAAGCCTTTTGTGCAGCACTGGCATGCGGCTATATGCTGACAAAAGAAAAAGAGCTCTGGCCCCATAAGGACCAGTGGAAAATCGACAGTTCCATGTTGAAGAAAATTCTGCATTACGGTGGTCCTACCGCTTTTCAGCAGGCCGTTCAGCCTATTGGAAAGGTACTGATTCAAGGACAGGTAAATGCACTGGGTGTAAACGTGATTGCGGCGTTCAATGCAGTCACACGAGTGGATGATTTTGCCTGCATTCCGGAGCAGGGCATAGCTTCTGCCATTTCCACCTACGTTGCCCAGAACAGGGGTGCCGGGAAATACGATAGAATCAAAAAGGGCTTCTTTGCAGGCATCCGCCTGGAGCTTTGCTACTGGGTGCTCATCGGAACCATAACGGCACTTTTCCGGACACCCATTGTTTCCCTATTCGTAACCGGAGATGGCGCAGACACCGTCATCAGCCTCGGAAGCCGGTATCTGATGTATATGTCCGTATTTTATCTCTGGCCGGCGTTAACCAACGGATTTCAGGGATTTTTCCGGGGAATGGGAAAAATGTATACCACCATCATCGGTACCACCATACAGATTGCGCTCCGTACGCTCTGCACATACCTTCTGGCACCGAAGATCGGCATGGTAGGCATTGCCTTTGCCTGCGTAGTCGGATGGTCCGTGATGCTATTGTTTGAGGTGCCGTACTATTTTGTAACATGTAAAAAATGCAAAGGGGAAATCATATGAATATCCACGAAACAGCACAAATTGCAAAGGGTGCCATCGTATATGGAGATGTGACTCTGGGAGAAAAAAGCAGTATCTGGTACAACGCAGTGGTCCGCGGAGATGATGGCTCAATCCGCATCGGCAAGTACAGCAACGTGCAGGACAACTGTACCATCCATCTGGATGCAGGACATAAAGTCAATATCGGTGATTATGTGACAATCGGTCATGGCGCAATCGTTCATGGATGTACCATCGGAAACAACTGCCTGATTGGCATGGGTGCCATTATCTTAAATGGTGCCGTTATAGAAGATAACTGTATCATCGGAGCCGGCACTCTGATTACCCAGAACAAGGTCATACCGGCAAACAGCATGGTAATTGGAAATCCGGGCAAGGTGATACGCGCCATTACACAGGAAGAGAAAGAAAATGTCCGCGCCAATGCCGTTCACTATGCCGGGAAAGCAATCCCCTGACCTAGTCCACCTTCACCATCCGGTAGCCCACCCCTACATGGGTCTGGATATACTGGACAGAATCAGAATTCTTTTCCAGCTTCTTCCGAAGCGTTGCCATAAATACCCGTAGGGATGCCACGTCATTTTCCCAACTGTGTCCCCAGATGTTCTGGGTGATATAGGTATGTGTCAGCACCTTTCCCACATTTTTGGAAAGCAGGCAAAGAAGCTTGTATTCAATCGGTGTCAGATGCAGTTCCTCATCCTCCAGATAGGCACAGCCTGCAGAAAAATCTACCCGTAACTTACCATTTACGAACACAGAGGCGGCTGTCTGCTCCCCCTGTGTTGTCACCAGCCTTCTTTCCGTGACCCTGAGTCTTGCCAAAAGCTCTTCCACAGAAAATGGTTTGGTCAGGTAATCATCCGCTCCCGCATCCAACGCTTCTACCTTGTCGGTATCCTCACTTCTTGCGCTGATAATGATGATTGGTACATTGGACCATGTCCGAATCGTTTTAATGACTTCCATGCCATCCATATCGGGCAGCCCCAGATCCAGCAGAATGATATCCGGATTGTGGGAAGATGCCTCCAGAATGGCCGTTTCCCCATTCATTGCCGTCAGATAACGGTAATCATGGGCCTTCAATGTTGTAATAATCAGGTTCTGTACCGGTCTGTCATCCTCTACCACTAAAATCAATGTCTTATTCATGCAAAGCAACCTCCTCTATAGGCAGCGAAAATGTAAATACAGCTCCCTGCGGAATATTGTCGGAAAGTTCTATATCCCCTCCATGTGCTGTAATAATCGATTTACAAAGAAACAGTCCCAGGCCCAGGCTGCGTCTGCTGTCTGCGATACTCTTTGCACCACTGTAAAACATATCAAATACAAGCGGCTTCATATCATCGGAAATACCCGGCCCGTTATCTGCGATGCGAACCTCAGCCTTATCCTGCAGCTTCCGGGTAGTAATCATGATTTCAGAACCTTCCTGTGTATATTTAATGGCATTGTTTACAATATTGATGATTACCTGCATGATCAGGCTGGCATCCATTTTTACAAGAATAAACTCCTCCGATGGCCGGAAAGTAATCTTATGTTCCGACTTTTTCCTGCTGACATGCTGCAATGCTTCCGCTATTACCTCATCCAAAAGTTCTGTTGACAGCCGGATATTCAGACGACCCTCTTCTATTCTTGTCACGGAGAGAAGATTTTCCACCAGGTTGATGAGCCACATGGAATCATCATAGATGTCTGAATATAACTGCCTCTTTGTTTCCTCATCGAACCTTTCTCCGTTGGATAGCAGATTGCTGGCATTGCCGGATATGGAGGTCAGGGGCGTCCGCAAATCATGGGAAATTGACCGAAGCAGGTTAGCCCTTAACTGTTCCTTTTGCGCCAATAGTGCCGCCTCCGCTTTTTCCCTTGCATTTTTCTCGTTTTCAAGTGCCAGGGCACATTCTCCCAGAATGGACAACAGGATGCTGTTTTCAAAAGAATCCAGCGGTTTGTCCTGAATTACGATTCCTACCACCCCATAAACAGCATTGCTGGTCCGTACTGACAGGTACAGACATCTTGCATCCGAAAAAGTATCCGTTGTCGCTCCCGCATACTTATTGTTCTTTAATACCCAAAAAGCAACTGCCTTTTCTTCTTCTGACAGGTATTCCTCACCTGCCGTTTTCTCGTCCTGCGCAAAGAACCTGGGTGCCGACAGATCATCTTTTTCCACAAGATAGACTACCATATCCCTGTTAAGCAGCTTTATGAGCTGTGTGGCTGTTACCGTCACAATCTGTTCCTTTTCCCGTACTCCTTCTAACAGCCGGTTCGTATCAAACAATATCTTGGTGCGGTACGCCGCCTGTGCCGCCTGCGCCGCCTGCCTTTTCAATTTAATTGCCAGTGAGCCTGTCAAAAACGCCGCCACGAACATGGTAACAAAGGTAATCGGATAATCTTTCTCATAAGCCAACAGGGTATATCGGGGCTCCGTGAACAGAAAATTGAATACAATAACGCTTACGCCGGAAGCAATCAGGCTGTATATCTGGCGGGTTGTAATAACCGATGTAATCAGTACCCCCAGGATATACACCATAATAATATTGGATTCACTCAGGCCCAGTTTCCAGAAGCCAAAGCCAATTACCGATGCCAGAACGATCATACCGATACTTTTTATCAGGTCTTTAATGTTCAATAAAGGCTCTGACACGCTCTTTTCATATTCCATGCTATTTACTTCCTGTAGCAGTTGCTCCGGGTTCCTGCGATTTTCCACCATACATTCATCCTCTGTCAGATATTCGGAATCAGTCTGCTCCAAGGCGGAAGAAGGCATAACGGGATTGGTATTCTCTTCCAGGAAAGCAGCGACTTTATCCATGAACACATAACCTATTATTCCGATTATAGCAATTACAAGAATTAATGCAACTGTTTCCATGATACCACCCCCAATTCAAATTATTCCGGATTAAATATGAAAGCATTTCTGTATATCTCTATTTTTGCCCAGCACAAGCAATGTCTCCCCCTCCGCAAAACAGGTATCGGGAGTAATGGTCAGTTCCCTTTTCCCATTCTTTTTCAGTGCCATGATATTAATATTGTATTTCCGCCTGATATTGATTTCCCCAACCGTTCTGCCAATCCAGGCATCCGGCACCGCTACTTCAAAAATGGCGTAATCTTTATCCAGTTCTATGTAATCAAAAATGTGATCCGAGCTATAGCGAATTGCCGTCCATGTGGCTAACTGCTTTTCCGGATATACGATTTCATCTGCTCCGTTACGAAGCAGGAATTTGGCATGTACATCTCTGGCCGCCCTGGATACCACCATTTTGGCTCCTAATTCCTTCAGCAAAGATGTGGTTTCCAAGGAACTCTGAAAATCATTTCCAATGGCAACAATACAGACATCATAATTTCCCACTCCCAAAGACCGCAGGAATGCCTCATTCATGCTATCCCCTATCTGCGCATTCGTAACATAGGGCAGCACATCCTCCACTCTGTCCTCCTGTTTATCAATTGCCATCACCTCATGGTTCAGTTCATGCAGTTTTATTGCAATGTGCTTTCCAAATCTTCCCAATCCAATCAACAATATTGACTTCATCCCGATACCATCCTCTCTTTATCCAACCGTAATTTTTTCTTTTGGAAGCCTTGCTATGTTGCTCTGTGTACCCGAGAAGGCCGCAAACACCAATGTCAATCCACCCACTCTTCCTAAAAACATGAGTATAATCAATATCATCCTGGATATCGCACTCAACCCGGGGGTAATTCCCAAAGACAGACCAACCGTACCGATTGCGGAGGCTGTTTCAAACAGACAGGTAAGCATGGGCAGTCCCTCGACACAGCTGATTATAAAGCCCCCCGACAGAAACAGGATAAGATACATCACGAGAATTACCGCTGCATATTTTATCGTATTCTCCTCCACTCTTCGGCCAAAGCACTCCGTATCTTCCTTCCTCTTAAATACCGCAATCAGCGTCAGAAACAGCACAGCCACTGTCGTTGTCTTCATGCCGCCCGCTGTAGACCCCGGGGAACCTCCAATCAGCATCAGTACAATGATGAGCGTCTGTCCGGCTTCGCTAAGCTGCGTCAGGTCTATCGTGTTGAAGCCGGCGGTTCTGGGCGTAACTGCCTGAAACAGCGAAGTCCATATTTTTTCTCCCAATGGCATGTCATTCCAGGTTTGTCTGCTAAATTCTCCAAAGAAAAAGAAAAGAAACGGCACAAGTATCAAGCCGGCTGTCATGACCAGTATGACCTTGCTTTGCATACGATATTTTTTAATATGGATTCCCTTACACTTCACATCATCCCAGGTAAGAAATCCGATACCACCTATGATAATGAGGCCGATTATGACTATATTAACGATGCCATTGGCAGAATATCCGGTCAGGGAGGAATACTGCGCCGTACTTCCCATCAGGTCAAAGCCCGCATTGCAGAACGCCGATATGGAATGGAATAATGCGTACCAGGTTCCTTTCAGGAAGTCAAAATCCCTCCAGAAGACCGGCATCATGAGAAATGCACCGGCTAGTTCAATCAAAATCGTGGCTTTTAGAATAAACCCCGTCAGTCTGACAATGCCTCCTACACTCGGTGCCGCAATTGCTTCCTGCATGGTGCTTCTTTGCATCAGACCAATCTTTCTGCCGGAGATGACTGCTGCCGAGACGGCAATGGTAACGACGCCCATACCCCCTATTTGAATCATCACCAGAATGACTGCCTGACCAAATGCGGACCAGTAGGTTGCGGTATCATGCACCACAAGCCCTGTTACACAGGTAGCTGAAGTGGCCGTAAATAGAGCATCAAAAAAAGAGGCGGCCTGACCGCTTCTTGTAGAAATCGGAAGCATTAATAAAAGACTTCCTGTCAGGATAACAAGCAAAAAGCCGGTTATAATTACCTGAAAGGAAGTCATTCGATTTTTTCTGTATCGTAAATATTTCATTCCCGTATCTGCCAGCTTTCTTCATCAATCTTTATATCATCTTAATTATCCCTTCTTTCGTTTAAAGTTTGTGTAAGGATTTTTCCTATTGTATTAAGATAGTATAAAGATGATTGCATACTTGCCGACTGCCGGTTAGGCGCTTTC
>JBJFCM010000117.1:0-2427 GCA_051888955.1 Lachnospiraceae bacterium
GCACGTATCAATGCAGCAGCAAGAATGAACGGCTTATCCTACAGCAAATTTATGTACGGCCTGAAATTAGCAGGTGTTGACATGAACAGAAAGATGCTGGCTGAGATGGCAGTAAATGATGCAGAAGGCTTCAAGACCTTAGCAGAACTGGCAAAGAGCAAGGTTGCATAATTTAAAGTTGTATAATCTTATGAACACAATGGCACTTCCCGGAATAGGATATTTCAGAGTATGATATTCTATTTTGGGAGGTGTTTTTTGTATGTATGAGATGTTGACGGAGTCGATTCTTCCTCTATTGGTTTCGAGTCAGCCGGAGCGCTATGCACAGATAAACGGAAGTATGGCATATCCACAGATTGAAGGTATGGTGCTTTTTTATAGATTCAGAAGAGGAACTGTAGTGATTGCGGACATTGCAGGATTGCCGGACAACGGAAGCGGCATTTATGGCTTTCATATTCATGAGGGGCGTATGTGTACGGGCAATGGGGCAGATCCTTTTGCGGATGCCAAGGGGCATTTTAATCCTTATGGTAAAGAGCATCCCTTACATGCCGGAGATATGCCCGTACTGTTTGGCAACGGTGGCCAGGCATGGGGAGCATTTTTTACGGAAAGATTTATGCCGGGAGAGATAGCGGGGCATACTGTCATTGTCCACGATATGCCGGATGATTTCAGAAGCCAGCCGGCCGGAGATTCCGGAATGAAGATAGCCTGTGGCGTAATTTACTGATGGACTGTTACCAAATTTTATATAAATTTAACGTGCAGGCTCTTGACACGGATTTTTGTGATAACTATAATAAACAACGTAGGTGATAGAAGTATTCCTCGATAGCTCAATGGTAGAGCACACGGCTGTTAACCGTGGGGTTGTAGGTTCGAGCCCTACTCGGGGAGCTGGAACTTTAGAGTCCATAAAGTGGAATAATAAAAAGGCGTCGTGATTGCGGCGCTTTTTGCGTAATGGAATATTTCTAAAAAAGGGAGCCTCATGGAGGCGGAAAGGTGTGCAAATGGGCGTATTAGAAGGGCTGGAGCCGGTCAGGGTATTTCATTTTTTTGAGGAGATTTGTAAAATTCCCCATGGTTCGGGAAATGTGGCGCAGATAAGTGATTATCTGGTGGATTTTGCCAAGGAAAGAAAGCTTTTTTATCTGCAGGATGAACTTAAAAATGTCATTATTGTGAAGGCTGCCACTCCGGGTTATGAAGAGGAACCGGCAGTGATTTTGCAGGGGCATATGGATATGGTGGCGGTCAAGAAGCCAGACTGTAATATTGATATGAAGACGGAAGGCCTCAGGCTGCAGGTCGATGGTGATAAGGTTTATGCAGAGGGTACCAGTCTGGGCGGTGATGATGGCATCGCGGTGGCCTATGCGCTGGCACTACTGGATGCGGAGAATCTATCTCATCCCAGGCTGGAGGTCGTCATTACCGTAGATGAAGAGGTTGGCATGGATGGCGCAAGAGGCATTGATCTGTCAACTCTTACAGGAAAGAGAATGCTGAATCTGGATTCTGAAGAGGAGGGTATTTTCCTGACCAGTTGTGCCGGTGGAGCCGGGGTGAACTGTTATCTGCCGGTAGAGGTATCCGAGAAACGGGGTGAGCTTTACCGTATCAGTGTAGAAGGACTTTTAGGAGGACACTCCGGTGCAGAAATCGATAAAGAACGCGGTAATTCCAACTGTATCATGGGTAGAATCCTGTACAGGCTGACCGGTGAACTGCCGGTATGCCTGAAATCCTTAGAAGGTGGATTGGCAGATAATGCGATTCCCAGACAGACCGTAGCAGAAGTATTGATACAGAAAGAGCATGAAGCAGCTTTTAAAGAGGTGCTCTTAAAGGTAGAAGAAGAAATAAAGGACGAGCTTGCTACCAAGGACCCGGATTTCCAGATTACGGTGGTTTTTATGGAGGAAGTGCAGACATCCTGTGCTGATGAAGAGAGTACAGCAGGAGCGGCTTCTTACCTGATTGCGCTGCCTAACGGCGTACAGGCCATGAGCGCAGATGTGCCGGGATTGGTGGAGACCTCCCTAAACCTTGGTATTTTGAGATATGATGCAGCAGAGCAGGAAATTTGCTGCGAATTTTCTGTGAGAAGCTGTATAGAGAGCGCCAAGCATGCGCTGATGGCTAAGGTAGGTGCCGTGACGGAGCTGGCAGGCGGAAGCTACAGCGTTTCCGGTGATTATCCGGGTTGGGCATACCGTGTGGATTCCCCTTTAAGGGAAAAGATGGTGGCGGTTTATGAAGAGATGTATGGGAAGAAGCCGGAGCTTACGGCTATCCATGCGGGTTTGGAATGCGGCATACTGGCAGCCAAGATAGATGATCTGGATTGCATTTCCTTTGGACCGGACATGAAGAACATCCATACTACAGAGGAGACCTTAAGCATTTCTTCCA
>JBJFCM010000118.1:0-10828 GCA_051888955.1 Lachnospiraceae bacterium
CTGGCTACTTATGCATCCAGATGTATTGAAAATGAGATTCTGATGTATTTGCGGAGAAATAACAAGACCAGAATGGAGGTTTCCATTGATGAACCCCTGAATGTGGATTGGGATGGGAATGAACTTCTGTTATCTGATATTCTGGGAACGGATGAGGATGTAATCTATCGGGACATTGAAACTGAGGTGGAAAAAAATCTGCTGATGAAGGCAATTGATAAACTGTCGGAAAGGGAGAGGACCATCATCAATCTGCGCTTTGGACTGAATACGCCTGACGGGCAGGAACTGACGCAAAAAGAGGTGGCTGCGCTTTTGGGTATTTCCCAGTCCTACATTTCCAGATTGGAAAAGAAAATCATGAAGCAATTGAAAAGGGAGATTGAACGGCAGTAAAAAAATGTGCTATACTGAAAAAAGATTTGATTAAAGGAGAGGTACTTATGATTAAGCCGGAGGATATTTTGTCACTGGAATACTTGAAAAAGACGGAATATACAGGGAGCCATCAGGGAATGCGCTACAGGCTGGAAGGGATTTCTGCGGAAGAAGGGAAAAAGCTTTTCGTAACAGTCTGGCCGGAACCCTTCAACTTCGTGACTACTCCTGAGGAACAGAAGCAGCACGAAGTATTTGATTTTTCCGAGGATGGCGTGACGGATGCTATTGCCTGGATGAATGATAAGCTGTTTGAAATGCGTCAGGAGGCCAGATAGCTTCTCATTGTCCGCAGTGCGTTTTTCTCCAGGCGGGATACCTGGGCCTGGGATATGCCAATCATTTCAGCAACTTCCATCTGAGTCTTGCCGGAGAAAAAACGCAGGGAGATGATTTCATGTTCCCTTTCGTTCAAGCGTTTCATGGCTTCGCTGAGGGAGAGATGTTCTACCCACGTCTCTTCCTTATTTTTTTTGTCGCTGATCTGATCCATTACATAGAGGGTATCGCCGCCGTCAGTAAAAATTGGTTCATAGAGGCTCATGGGATTTTGGATTGCATCCAGCGCATAGGTGATGTCCTCTTTTGCAATACCGATTTCAGAAGCAATTTCTTCAATAGAAGGTTCCTTTGCATTTTTTCTGGTAAGAGCCTCTTTGGCATAGATGGCTTTGTAGGCAGTATCCTTTAAAGAGCGGGAAACACGGATAGCGTTGTTGTCGCGCAGGAAACGCCGGATTTCTCCGATGATCATTGGTACCGCATAGGTTGAAAATTTGACATTCAGGGTGGAATCAAAATTGTCAATGGCTTTTATCAGCCCAATGCAGCCAATTTGAAATAAATCATCCACATTTTCATTGCTGGAGGAAAATCGTTTGATGACACTTAATACCAGACGGAGATTCCCTTCGATGTACTGCTCGCGTGCTTCCTTATCTCCTTTTTCAATGCGCAGGAATAAGGCATCCTTTTCTGCAGGTTTTAACAGTGGGAGCCTGGATGTGTTAACTCCGCAGATTTCTACTTTACCTTGTGCCATAATTTAGTGCCTCCATTTTCGTACAAAGATTTTCATTCGACCTCTATCTGCGGAAATGTATCTCGCTTTTATCTTTGGGTAGTTTATAGTATGCGCGCCGGATAACTGCTTTATGCAGTCAAAAATGCAGGTGTGGAAACTTTCAGGGGAAAAGCATATATTGTAAAAAGAGGTGAAAGAAGAGGCCGTTATATGCTCTTTTCAGAATTGAAATGTAAGGAAGTTATAAATTTGAAGGATTGCAGAAGACTCGGCAGAGTAAACGATTTGGAGTTCGATGAAAGAAACGGATGTATCCATAAGCTCTTTGTACCAAGAGGCAACAAGTGGGAAAGCTTTTTCAAATGCCAGGACGATTTTGTAATCCCCTTTAAGGATATCAAGCAGATTGGCCCTGACATTATCCTGGTAGACATATGCGTAGACTGAGCGCTAAGAATACCTGCGATTATACATCTTTCCATAAGGGACCGTCGAAAACGTCAGTACTTGGACGCTGTGTAAAGCACCAATGTGCTTTAGCGTCCTATGTACTGCTACGTTTCCGCAAGAGCGCGAGCGTGTCCTGTTGGAAAGATGTATAGTCGCAGGCGTGATAGCGTCATGTTGAAAAAAGTTGACATAATTCCGTGTATGCCATATAATATATTGAAAAGGGCAGAGGATTCTGCCCGGATTATTACGGGGGTAGCGAGCATGAAATGTCCTTTTTGTGGTCACGATAATACCAGAGTAATTGATTCCAGACCTGCGGAGGATAACAATTCTATCCGTAGACGGCGTGTGTGTGACGAGTGTGATAAACGCTTTACCACTTATGAAAAGATTGAGACGATTCCGCTCATCATCATTAAAAAAGACAATAACAGGGAGACCTACGACCGTGCCAAGATCGAGGCCGGAGTCCTTAGAGCGTGCCATAAAAGGCCGGTAAGCGCCAGTCAGATTACGCAGCTTGTGGATGAAGTGGAGACCGAAATTTTTAACATGGAAGAGAGGGAAATCCCCAGCCAGGCAATCGGTGAACTGGTTATGAACAAGCTAAAGGATCTGGATGCCGTTGCTTATGTTCGTTTTGCATCTGTTTACCGTGAATTTAAGGATATTAATACCTTTATGGATGAACTGAAGAACGTTCTTCAGGAAAAATAAAATAGACTGTAAATTTTTTTTCCTGAAAGCCGATATACATAGTACCAGAAAGCAGAGTAAGGAGGTGATGTCATGGGAATTGGCGGCGTATCAGATTACAGCAGCTTGTTTCGCAATTATAGAGTACCGGAAATTCCATCCGTAGATGTGGAACAGGTAAAGCGGGCAGAAGCAGCCGGCGCACAGCAGCCGGTGCAGGAGTTAAAGCCACAGCAGACCTCCCAGGACATCGACCTTTCAATTGAAGAGAAACAGCCGGCGAAGCCGGGTATTACCGATGTCAATAATATATCTCTCACCTTTAATGCAGGTGACGATTACGGATACATTGGTAAAGACAGTGATTTAAATTCCCTGGATATGCAGAAAGCAATATCCGATATGAAAAAAGATCAGGTGTTGCAGCAGTATCAGTACTTTGTGGGAAATGCGGAAAATCTGCTTCCGAAAAATGCGAGTGAGGACGGACTTGTGTTTTTAAAGTTTTAGAAGACTGAGCAGCATGTGTTTTGCACATGCTGTTTTTTGTGCATTAGTTAACTGACAATATAAAAGAATGAGGAATAGGATATGCTGCTTGAACGATTTTATCCCCACCATGAGGCTGCTTCCGCCTATGACATAGATTATGCGCGTTTGTACAGGGAAGGTTTCCGTGGGATTATTTTTGATATTGATAATACCCTGGTGCCACATGGGGCGCCTGCCGATGCACGGGCAGCGGCGCTTTTTGAAAGCTTGAAAAAAATCGGTTTCCGTATTATGCTGTTATCAAACAACAAGGAACCCCGGGTGAAGATGTTTAACGATGTGGTAAAGGTAAGTTATATCTATAAGGCGGGGAAGCCGGGAATTGCCGGATATAAAAAGGCCATGGAGAAGATGGGGACGCGGCCGGACAATACCATGTTTGTGGGAGACCAGCTTTTTACGGATGTCTGGGGGGCCAAGAAAGCGGGCATAGAAACCTGGCTGGTAAAGCCCATTCATCCCAAGGAAGAAATCCAGATTGTTTTAAAAAGGCGTTTGGAAAAAATCGTATTATTTTTTTATCATAGGAGAAAGCATTGACCATGAAGATAGACGGATTAACAAGAGTCTGTGGACTGATAGGCTGTCCCGTAGAGCATACTCTTTCCCCCATCATCCATAATACGCTTGCGGAAATTACCGGGGAAAAAATGGTTTATGTTCCCTTTAAGGTGGAGCCTGACAGACTGGGAGCAGCGGTAGAGGGAGCGTATGCACTGGACATCCTGGGGCTGAATGTAACAGTTCCCCATAAGGAAAAAGTAATTCCTTTTTTAAAGGAGACAGATGCCCTTGCCGGGAAAATTGGTGCAGTGAACACGCTGGTGAGAACGGAAGGCGGTTACAAGGGCTATAATACGGATATGCCGGGGCTGTACCGCGCCATGCGAAGCGATGGCGTCTGCGTGGACGGGAAAAAAGTCATTATCCTGGGTGCCGGTGGGGTAGCCAGAGCAGTGGCAGTCATGCTTTCCGATAAAGCAGAAAAAATCTATATCCTGAACCGTACAGTGGAAAAGGCGGAAACGATTGCCGGCGAGGTTAACGGTTATGCGGGCAGAAGAGTCGCAGAGGCTTATGCACTTGCTGACTATGCGATGTTACCGGAGGAAAAATATCTTGCCATACAGGCCACCAATGTGGGGATGTATCCCCATGTGGAGGATGCAGTCATTGCGGATGCAGACTTCTATAAACGCATAGATACCGGCTACGATTTAATATACAATCCGGGGGAAACGCGGTTCATGAAGCTGGTGAAGGAAGCGGGAGGACAGGCCTTTAACGGATTGAAAATGCTTTTGTATCAGGGGATTATCGCTTTTGAACTGTGGAATGGGCTTACGGTTTCCGAAGAGCAGGCAGAAATGATATACGAGAGATTAAGGAAAAGTCTATGAATAACGTAATTTTGATTGGATTTATGGGGTGCGGCAAGTCCACGGTGGGCATCCGCCTGTCCTATAAGCTGCGCAGGGTCGTAGAGGATACGGACAAACTGATTGAAAAAAAGGAAGATAAGAGCATCAGCAATATCTTTCAAGAAAAGGGGGAGCCGTATTTCAGGGAGCTGGAAACAGAATGCCTGCGTGAACTGCTTTCTTTAAAAGAGGATAAGATTATCTCTACCGGTGGCGGACTTCCTATGAAAAGAGAGAATCACCCACTGCTTAAAAGTCTGGGGACGGTAGTCTATTTGCGTATAACGCCACAGAGTGTCTGGGAGCGTCTGAAAAACGATACGACAAGGCCTCTTTTGCAGTGTGAAGACCCGCTTGCCAGGATAAAGGAGCTGTTAGCAGAAAGAGCCCCTGTCTATGAGGAAGCGGCAGATGTGATTATAGATGTGGACGGCAAGGATATGGAACAGGTGCTTTCGGAAATATTGGAGCGCTTACAGCAAAAAGGCTGTCTGATGGGAGGAATAGAAAGTGAAGATTTTAGTGATTAATGGTCCCAATATCAATTTTCTGGGAATTCGGGAAAAAAGCGTATATGGAACAGAGGATTATGATTATCTTCTGAATCTGATTGCGGGGAAGGGAGAGGAGACTCACAGTACCATAGAGGTGTTCCAAAGTAATCATGAGGGAGCCATCATCGACAGGATTCAGGATGCGTATTTTGATGGAACGGAAGGAATTGTGATCAATCCCGGTGCCTATACCCACTATAGCTACGCCATCCATGATGCATTGGCAAGTGTGACGATGCCCAAGGTGGAAATCCACATCTCGGATATCACGGCAAGGGAGGAATTCAGAAAGGTTTCCGTTACCAGGCCTGCCTGTGACGATCAGATATACGGAAAGGGTCTTAACGGGTATCTGCTGGCCATTGATAAGGTGATAGAGCTGGCGGCAAATCGGAGATAATTGCATTTGTGACGAAAGAATTGAAAAAAAGAGTTGAAAAATAGTACTTCTTAGTATACACTATAAAATGAATTAAAACGTGACAATTTTAGGAGGATGTTTTTATGATTTCTGCAGGCGATTTCAGAAATGGTATGACGATTGAATTAGATAGTAATGTTTATCAGATTATTGAGTTCCAGCATGTGAAACCCGGTAAAGGTGCAGCATTTGTAAGAACCAAGCTGAAAAATATTAAGAGTGGCGGTGTGGTAGAGAAGACCTTCAGACCTACCGAGAAATGCCCTCAGGCACGTATTGACAGAAAAGATATGCAGTATTTATATTCTGACGGTGATTTGTACAACTTCATGGACGTTGAGAACTATGAGCAGATTGCGTTGAACAGTGAGACTATCGGTGATGCATTGAAATTCGTAAAAGAGAACGAGATGTGTAAGGTATGTTCCCACAACGGCAACGTATTTGCAGTAGAGCCTCCTCTGTTCGTGGAACTTGAGATTACAGAGACAGAGCCCGGTTTCAAGGGTGATACCGCAACAGGTGCTACCAAGCCGGCTACTGTAGAGACCGGTGCACTGGTTTATGTACCTTTGTTTGTAAACCAGGGTGACAAGATTAAGATTGACACCAGAACAGGTGAATATCTGTCCAGAGTATAAGCAGTCTTTTCCATAAATAAAAGCCTTAAGACAATAGAATTTTATTCTATTGTCTTTTTTATTACACAAAATCACAAAAAATGGAAAAGAGAGGATAACATATGAATTTTAGTGAATTTATCGAAAAGACACAAAAAAGTATCTGCGAGTTTTTTGGCGATGGTGCCCGGGTGGAGGTGAAGGAGGTCATTAAGAATAATGGCGTTATTTTACAGGGTGTCGTCATCATAAAGGAGGCTGAGACGATTGCTCCTACCATATATCTGAATGCATTTTATGAAGAATATAAGCGGGGAAAGCCCTTTGGAAGAATTGTCTATGAGATTGTAAAGATTTATGAGCGGAACAAGATAACGGATAAAATCAATCTGGATTTCTTTTTGGACTACAATGCGGTAAAAGGGAGAATATTCCAGAAGGTAATCAACTATGAGAAAAATAAGAAAGTCTTGGAAAATATGCCTCATGTGCGGTTCTTGGACCTGGCGGTGGTGTGCTACTACGCCTATATGAATGATTTGTTTGGCAGAGGTTCCATACAGATTGAAACGGGACATCTGGATAAATGGGGCATTTCCGAAGAAGAACTGTTTGCAGATGCCAGAAGGAATACGCTTGAAAAACTGGGGATGGAGTTAAAGGGAATGAATGAAGTGCTCTTTGAGATGATGGCTGAAAATCTGGAGCATACTGACATGGACGAGCTGAGGCATATGATTGACCACACGGAAAAGGAAATTCCCATGTACATTATGACTCTTCGGGGACGGTATTTCGGCGCAGTGTGTATCTGCTATGAGGAAATGATGCGCTTTTTTGCAAAAAAGTGTGGTAAGAGCTTTTTTATTCTTCCCAGTTCTATTCATGAAATCATCTTAATTCCGGATAGCGGAAGAGAAAGACCGGAGGAATTAAGAAAAATGGTTCAGGAGGTCAATGCCGGCCATGTAGCATTAGAGGAACAACTGTCCGATAATATCTATTATTTCAATATATCTGAAGGAAAAGTATCCGTAATCTGAAAATCTTAAGAAATTTACCAAAAAAATACAGAAAAGATTACTAGACAGAACAGACCTTTTATGATATTATAGTCAGAGTGATGTAACAAATTTGTAATATTTGCAGCCGTAGTCTAATGGATAGAACGAAGGCCTCCGACGCCTTTAATGCAGGTTCGATTCCTGTCGGCTGCATTTGCATCACTCTGACAACTGGTCTGGGGCTGTGATAGACATCCCAGACCTTATTCATTCAAAAGGAAAGGTGACAGCGTGAAAAAGACAATCAAAGAGAAAACATTACAAATACGTGATTTTGTATTGGCGCGTGGCAAAATCGTATTCCCGATATTGTTAATTGCAGCAGTTGCCATTACGGTGACGATTGCCTTGAGAGCAAGTTCAGATAAAGTAGAAGCAGCAGAGAACCCGGAGACGGTAGAGACCACTGTGCCGGAAGAAATTGTAGCCGAGCAGGAGGTCCCGGATGTGCCGTTGGAACTCAATGCTTATCCTGAGGTGAATAACCTGATTCTTACCTACTACAATGCTATGGCAGACGGGGATGCAGAGACAATCGCATCCATTCAGAGCAGCATGGATGATATGGAGAGAATCAAGATTGAAGAGATGGGCAAGTATATCGAGAGCTATCCGGCAGTAGAGGTATATACCAAGCCGGGGCCGGAAGAAGGCTCTTACATTGTTATTGCTTATACGAAGGTCATTATGTCTTACTATCCTGAAGATTATTTCCCGGGGTATGCTTCTTTTTATGTATGCACCAATGAGGATGGTTCCTTGTACATCAATCAGGAGAGCGTTCCGGAGGAGATTTCCGAGTATATCAGGAAGGTGATTCTGCAGGATGATGTAGTGGAGCTTTGCAACAAGATAGAGGTGGAGTACAAGGATTTCTGTAATGAAAAGCCGGAGCTTCTTAAGTATATTTCCGAAGTGGAGCAGGAAGTGAAAACTTCTGCGGGTGTGATACTGGCGCAGCAGATTAATGAAGAAACCGGTGAGACCGGCACAGAAGAAGGAACGGATACCGGTGAGGCTGCAGGTGCGCAGGGTGCTGAAGGTACAACAGAGACCCCGGAGGTGACAACGACGGCGGAGACCGGCCCTGTGTATGCGACTACTACCACTACGGTCAATGTAAGAAGTTCTGACAGTGAGACTGCCGACAAGATCAATAAGGTTCCCGGCGGCACCAAGGTGGAAGTGCTGGAGCAAAAGGTAAACGGCTGGAGCAAGATTGTTTATGAAGGCAAAGAAGGTTTCATAAAATCAGAATATTTGAATGTGGTGGAAAGTGCCAATGGTGTTGAGACGATTGGTACGGTGACAGCTACGACGAATATCAATGTTCGTGCAGCTGCCAGTGAAACAGCTGAAAAGCTGGGTGTTGCCATAGGCGGCGATACCCTGGATCTGGTAGCAAATGAAGGCGACTGGTGTAAGATTATATACAACGGTCAAATCGGCTATGTGAAAGCAGAATACGTGCAGTAAATCATGCATAAATAACCCGGATGGTGCCATACTGTAAAATAGAAATCTAAGGACAAGGAGTGTGGTACCATGAAACCGGATGAAATAAACGTATACAGAGAGATACAGAAAAATGCGGAGATGGCGATAAAGGCTATTGAAACCTTAAGCGATAAGGCATATGAAGACGATTTTGCCCTACAGATATCCAGGCAGGCACTAAAGTATTCGGATATCCGCAATAAGGCTATGAATAAGCTATTAGAGGCCAAAGCGGAACCGGTACATCAGAACTATCTGTCTGATATGATGCTGAAGGGCGCTGTGCATATGAATACGCTGTTCAATACCAGTACCAGTCATTTGGCAGAGATGATGATACAAGGCAGTAACCGTGGTTTGACCGAAATGTGGAAGGTTTTGAATCATAATCCCCAGGCACAATCCATGTCAGTGGAGCTGGCAAAGGAATTGATGGACTTTGAAGAGAAGAACATCGGTGTGCTGAAAAAATATCTCTAAGTATTTTGTACAAATTGCACAAAAAATAGAAAAAAACTTTTAGAGTTTAGCGAGATAAAGTGCTTTGCAATTTTTTTCTGTTATTATATAATAAAGCGTGGGACGAAGATGTCACAGGCACAGGAGAATCATCCCTGTGCTTTTTTGAATCCAGTTAAATTAAACTAAAGGAGGACATGAAGATGTCATATGTAGACGAGGTATATGAGCAGGTAGTTGCTAAGAATCCCGCACAGCCTGAATTCCATCAGGCAGTTAAGGAAGTATTGGAGTCCTTACGTGTTGTTATCGAAGCAAACGAAGAGGCTTACAGAAAGGACGCTTTACTGGAAAGACTTTGTACACCGGAAAGACAGATTTTATTCCGTGTTCCATGGGTAGATGATAAGGGACAGGTACAGGTTAACAATGGCTTCCGTGTACAGTTCAACAGCGCAATCGGACCTTACAAGGGAGGTTTAAGACTTCATCCTTCCGTAAACTTAGGTATTATCAAATTCCTTGGATTTGAGCAGATATTTAAGAATTCCCTGACCGGACTGCCTATCGGCGGTGGTAAGGGTGGTTCCGATTTCGATCCTAAGGGCAAATCAGATAGAGAAGTAATGGCATTCTGCCAGAGCTTTATCAATGAACTTTATAGACATATCGGCGCAGATACCGACGTTCCTGCCGGTGATATCGGTACCGGTGCAAGAGAAATCGGTTATATGTATGGACAGTACAAGAGACTGACCGGCCTTTATGAAGGCGTGCTGACCGGCAAGGGTCTTACCTACGGTGGTTCCCTGGCAAGAACAGAAGCTACCGGTTACGGTCTGCTGTATCTGACAGAGGAAATGTTAAAGTGCAACGGCAAGGATATCGCTGGTAAGACTATCGCTGTTTCCGGTTCCGGTAACGTAGCAATTTACGCAATCCAGAAGGCTCAGCAGTTAGGTGCAAAGCCTGTTACCTGTTCTGATTCTACAGGTTGGGTTTATGATCCGGAAGGCATCGATGTAGCACTTCTGAAGGAAGTAAAAGAAGTGAAGCGTGCAAGACTGACTGAGTACGCAGCTAAGAGACCCAGCGCACAGTACCACGACAAGGCAACGGAAGGCACCAATCAGTGGTCTGTAAAGGTTGATATTGCACTTCCTTGTGCAACTCAGAATGAACTGAACTTAGATGATGCAAAGACGCTGGTTGCAAACGGCTGCTTCGCAGTAGCAGAGGGCGCAAATATGCCTACTACTCTGGAAGCTACCGAATATCTGCAGAAGAGCGGCGTTCTGTTCTGCCCCGGTAAGGCTGCTAACGCAGGTGGTGTTGCTACCTCCGCATTGGAGATGAGTCAGAACAGCGAGCGTTTAAGCTGGACCTTCGAAGAAGTAGACAAGAAGCTGCAGGGCATCATGGTAAACATCTTCCACAATCTGGATGATGCTGCCAAGAAGTACGGCATGGAAGGCAACTATGTTGCAGGTGCTAACATTGCAGGCTTCCTGAAGGTTGCTGAGGCTATGACAGCTCAGGGAATCGTTTAATAGCTGAATTCTAAGATAAAGATTATATGGAGAAGTCCTGGAAATGTTGAATTTTCGGGACTTTTCTTTTATGTATTGA
>JBJFCM010000119.1:0-2413 GCA_051888955.1 Lachnospiraceae bacterium
GATTGCATGTTGTTCATCGAGGATTGCTATTTTGACTGTTGTAGAGCCTATATCAATACCAAGAGTATAAGTCATGTATCTCATTCCTTTTTCTTAAAATAAAAATTTCAGTGCATACGAAAATCATTATACGACAGAAAAAGACAAATTGCAACGAACAAACCTGTGAAGATTTTCTAACATCATTGGAAAATAATTCTAAACTTTTTTGATTTTTTATGAAATATGGAAGGATTGGTTTACTTTGGAAAGCAGGAATGATAAAATATATGCAGTCATTTGTTTTGAAATGACGGAAGCTTGGAGGAGAATTTATGCAGCGAATGAGTAAGTTTGAAAAGAAATTCGGAAAGTATGCCATACCGAATTTGACCACTGTATTGATTGTATGTTATGCAGTGGGATATATAATGCAGTTGATTAATTCTGATTTTTTGTCATGGCTGACGTTGGATCCTTACCGGATACTACATGGACAGGTATGGAGATTGGTTACCTGGGTGGTGGTGCCGCCTTCCCTGGGAGGTATTTTTACCACACTGATTATGCTTTATTTTTACTGGTCTATAGGTACGACGTTGGAACGGACATGGGGAACCTACCGGTATAATGTCTATATCTTTTCAGGTATGTTGTTTACGATTTTAGGCAGCTTTATCGCAATGGGTATCAGTTATTTTATCTATGGCGAGGCATGGGTACTGATGAACATGGCAGGTGCGCAGTTCTTTAACACCGGCTATGTCACTATGTCGATCTTTTTAGCGTTTGCAGCTACTTTTCCGGATGTACAGGTGCTTCTTATGTTCATTATACCGATTAAGGTAAAGTGGTTGGGGATTGCGGATGCGGTAATTCTGTTAGGGGAATTTATTGCGGGTGCCAGCGTGCCTGTGGGAAGTACAGGATTGTATCTGAATGTAAGCCTTTTTGCCCGTATTGCCATATTGTCATCATTGCTTAATTTTATTGTGTTCTTCTTTACTTCACGGAACAGAATCATCAGGAGCCCGAAGCAGATGAAGCGTCAGCATGAATTTAAAAAGGAAGTGCGCAGAAATACGAGTGCGGTTACCAAGCATAAGTGCGCTATCTGTGGCAGGACGGATGAGTCCAACCCGGAATTGGAGTTCCGTTTCTGCTCTAAGTGCAACGGCAACTATGAATATTGTCAGGATCATCTGTTTACACATCAGCACATTGTATAGAAGGGTAGTATTTCATGGAAAGAGAACTTTTATTTGCAGATAAGCTGCAGGAATTGAGGAATACGGCCAAGGCACAGGGAAATCTGGTGACAGAGGCCCAGGTGGAAGAGGCTTTTGCGGATTTTGGACTGGAAAAAGAAAAGCTGGAAATGGTCTATGATTATTTAAGAAAACATAATATCGGAGTGGGAGAGCCTGTAGATACAGAAGAATATCTGACGGATGAAGAGAGGAATTTTCTGCAGATGTATCTGGATGAAATCGCGGCTCTGGAAGTTGTAAGCGACGGTGAAAAGGAAGCGATTACTTTGTCAGCCATGGCAGGGGATGCGCAGGCACAGGAACGGCTTATTACTCTTTATCTGCCACAGGTGGTGGATGTAGCCAAGCTTTATGCCGGTCAGGGAGTCTATCTGGAGGACCTTATCGGAGAAGGCAACGTGGCAGTGGCTATGGGTGTAAAGATGTTAGGTGCCCTGGAGCATGCATCGGAAGCGGAGGGCATGCTGGGCAAAATGATGATGGATGCTATGGAAGAATATATTTCTGAAAATGCAGAAGAAGGAAAAAAGGACAGGCATATTGCAGATAAGGTCAATAAGGTGGCAGATGCAGCGAAAGAGCTGGCAGAGGAATACGGCAGGAAAGTGACACCTGAAGAACTTGCGGCAGAGAGCAGCCTGTCACTGAAGGCGATACAGGATGCTGTTCGTATCAGTGGCGGCAAGATTGAGGATTTGGAGAATCAGCTATGAGCGATAGAAACAGCACAGAAAATGAACCCCGGGAATTGAACCGGGACTATAAGTATATCATGCAGGACGTATCCACAGTTTATCTTGGGGCAAGATATACCTATGAGGAGCTGATAGAGGCAGACGATGTTCCCTTCAAGATAAAGACTTTGGTGAACCGTTATATTAAACCGGAGCTGGAAGGGGAGAATCTCTCTCTGGAAAGCCATTTTTATTATATGGAAGAAAAGGGCTTTGCCTATCAGACCTTTTTACAACTGAAGACAAAGGTAAAAATCAGCATTTTACAGGAAAAGAAGGGCTTTGGCGGCAGAGTGAAAAAAAGCTATACCACGGAGACCATGAAACTGCAGGATTTTGTGAAGATTCCGCCTGCAGAAAAAGAGGAAAAGGGGATTATGATACAGGAAATCTGCTTTTCCAAACTGGCATTGATGGGATTGTAGACTA
>JBJFCM010000120.1:0-10793 GCA_051888955.1 Lachnospiraceae bacterium
TGGTGACACTTAAGTCTGATTGTAAGGATGCTATACAGAGTGGCGGACTAATTATCGGAGGCCACAACTGGACAATTACAAAGGTTGAAATAGTAAAACCTGTGTCACAAGTTACTCAATAAAAATAAGGTTTCAATTTACACCAATATTTTTAAGCTAGGTTGAACGGAAGGGACAGAAACGGTATGTATAATACCGTATTCTGTCCCTTTTCTGTATAAATTAGTACATGATGCATAAGAGTATCAACATCCTCAATATTAACGGAAAAACATTTATTGCATGTTACAATAAAACATGCTACAGTGTTCCTATCAGTAAACAAATCTTATGAAGCAAGAACTCTGTGGGGAAGCGTAACGCTTTCCTGACTATAATCTGGTTATCATCTTAGATTCGGGAACTCCTTGCTTACAATCACACATTTCATTTAAGCAGGAAAGGCGAAAGGACAGAGTGTTGCCTGTACCTGCCGGATACCGGAGAGCGCAGCCAATGTGATAGCAGTCTATACAGACATCCGGGATTTTGAGAAATATCTGATCCCGGTAGCCACCAGACAGGGAGAGGAGAGAGAATACAATATGTGCAAGGCGTTGAGAGATTTACAGGCAGAGGCGGAGAGACGAGGCGAAAAGATAGGCGAAAAACGGGGCGAAAAGATAGGAGAAAGAAAAGGCGAAAAAAGAGGTGCTGAAAAATTGAACAAACTGATTCAATACCTGATAAGGGACGGCAGGCAGGAGGATTTGTTGCGCTCAACAAAAGAACCGGAATTCCAGCAGGAATTGTTTAGAGAATATTGCATTGAATGACTAACAGTCTTAAGTTATATTGGACTTTGGAAACTTTATTCAAATTGAGAAATTGTCGGGAACACTTTCCCGAAAGGGGAATGAAAAAATTTTTTTCTCAAAAGGCGGTTTTTGGTAACGTTTCAGTAACAGTGACTTTTGTATAATACAAAGAATGTGTTTGGCAAAAGGAGGATGCTTTATGTGGGTCGCTGTTATATGCTTTATTTGCTTTATAGGCGGTGCAATAGCAGGTGCTGTTCTTATGTGCCTTATGGTAGCTGCTAAAAATAGAGAGAGTGAAGAAGATGAAATGCTGTGATAGCGGAGGCTTGAAATGTTTACAAAGACGCAAATGGATGAAAATGAATGGAATGCAAAGCTGTAGAAGAAGCTGATGGGTACGGTGATGAAGTACTGATGGAGCTGGCAAGGCTGATGAAACAGGAAATGCGGGTAAGAGAGGTGTCATGTTATGAAGATATGGGAATTTTTCGAGAATTTGAATGAATATGTATATGTTACAGATATGGACACTTACGAATTGATATATATGAATAAGAAGACACGGGAAACCTATGGCTTCTATTCTCTTGAGGAAATTGTCGGAAAGAAATGCTATGAGGTACTTCAGGGCAGCAGTACTCCCTGCACTATTTGCAACAATCATGAACTACAAAGGGGATATTTCAAGGAATGGCGGTATTATAATCCGCTCCTTGACAAACATTTTGCATTAAAGGATACCATTATTGAAGATGGTGGAAGGCGTTACCGCATAGAGCTCGCGATAGATGCCAGTGCGCAGGAATGGCAGAGCAATATGATCAGCAATTATCAAAAGCTGGAAACCCTTGCAAATGAGGGACTTCGTATCGCCTTGCAGGCACCTACTCCTGATAAGTCCATTGAGGTTACGCTGGAATATCTTGGAAAGGCGTTGAAGGGTGAGAGAACTTATGTCTTTGAAAAAAATGAAAGTGGCGGTGATGACAATACCTATGAATGGGTGGCAAATGGTGTGACACCGGAAAAGGATAATTTGCAGAACCTGCCGCCGGAAGTCTGTGCCAACTGGTACCAGAATTTTGGTGAGGAAAAGAATATCATAATCGAAGACCTGGAAGATATCCGCGAGGAGGATCCCCTGCAATATGAGAACTTGAAGAGGCAGGATATTCATTCTCTTGTTGTGGTTCCCCTTTATGATGACAGAAAAATTATCGGATTTTACGGTGTTGACAATCCACCCGGCAAATCCTTGGAGTATGCTTCCAATATGCTTCAGATTATGGGACACTTTATTATTTCTTCTTTAAAGAGGCGCAACCTTGTACAAGAACTGCAAAAGATGAGCTATTGTGATCAGCTTACGAAAATTGGTAACAGGCATGCAATGAGTGAATACATAAACGGTATACAGGACACGGAAGGTATTGGCGTCGTGTATTGCGATATAACGGGACTGAAGCAGGTAAACGATACGGAGGGACATGAAGCGGGAGACAGACTGATACTCCGGGCCTGCGAATGTCTCAAAACAGTGTTCGATGGTTATGGACTGTTTCGCATCGGCGGTGATGAACTATTGGCCTTGTGTCCACAGATAGAAGAAGAGAAGCTGAAGAAAAAGATTGGGGAACTAAAAAAGAATATGGGGGAAAATGCTGTTACTATGGCAGTCGGTGCTGCCTGGCAAAAGGAATGCAAGGAAAATATCGGCCGGCTTATATCTGAGGCAGAAAAGCAGATGTATAAGGACAAGGCATTGTATTATAAGAATTTAGGAGTAGATAGAAGAAGCAGGAAAATTTACACATGAGATGGTAACATGTGGAACATTTAGGTGAAACCGATTGAAAAAAAACATGTTTTATGATAGACTAAAAAGAACTATTGGGAAACAGGTAGAAGAAATACAGGAGGTTTTACCAGCATGGAACAGTACAAGCAGGAATTCATAGAATTCATGGTAGACTGCAAGGTTTTGAAATTCGGAGATTTTACCTTAAAGAGTGGCAGAAAAAGTCCTTTTTTCATGAATGCAGGCGCCTATGTGACAGGTGCACAGTTGAGAAAGCTGGGACAGTATTATGCACAGGCTATTCACAGCCATTACGGGGATGATTTTGATGTGCTCTTCGGACCCGCCTATAAGGGTATTCCCTTAAGCGTAGCAACGACCATTGCCTACAGCGAGTTGTATGGTAAGGAGATTCGTTATTGCTCCAACAGAAAAGAAGTCAAGGACCACGGTGATGTAGGTATCCTGTTAGGCAGTAAATTGAACGACGGTGATAAGGTAGTGATTATTGAGGATGTTACCACCTCCGGTAAATCCATTGAGGAGACCTTCCCCATCATCAAAGCGCAGGCTGATGTGGAGATTAAGGGCCTGATGGTATCTCTGAATCGTGAAGAAGTAGGTCTTTCCGGTAAGATGGGAGCTCTTTCTGAGATACAGGAAAAGTACGGATTTCCTGCCAATGCCATCGTTAGTATGAGTGAAGTGACGGAATATCTGTACAACAGACCTTACAAGGGTGAGGTTTATATCAATGATGATATCAAGAGCGCAATTGACAAATATTACGAGCAGTATGGCGTAAGCAAATAAGGAGAGGATAGCTATGGAAGAAAAACTGTACAGAACCATGCGTGGAACCGGAGTTACGAATATTGTAGTAGGCATACTTACTATGGTAGTGGGAATTACCAGCGGCATTCTTTTATTTATCAGCGGTGCAAAGCTGCTGTCACGTAAGTCGAATATCTTATTTTAAAAGCAGATGGGCATTTCCGGAGGAGGTGCCCTTTTATCTTTTATAAGACAGGAAAAGAGCAGAAACGGCAGGAAGAGTTTTATGGGGCGAAAACCAAGCTACATTTTTACCAATAAGAGGCATTCCAACAGGGCGGTGATGTCCACGATTTTAGGGATTATCAGCACCCTTTCTCTTGTTGCGGTCATTTATCTGACTTATGTGCAGGAGGGAAATGCTCCTATGGGATATGGTGTGACAGGGCTGCTTATCGCCATATTCTCTCTGACGGGTCTGATATTAGGGGTTATAACGGTAAGGGAGAAGGACAGGTATAAGCTTTTTCCCTGCTTGGGAATACTATTTAATCTGGTCGCACTGTTCGGTATCGGCCTGGTAGTTTATGCAGGGATGTATTTATAAGAAGGAGGCCGGAGGAGAATTTCAGCCGGCGGTAGAAAGAGGAGAAAGAAGGATATTTATGGACGAATTATTACAGGAGCGCATGAGCCTTGCGAAGGAGCGCATGACAGAGATAGAGAAAGAGGATGTTTGCGGGGAGGCTTATTCCGGTTATTTTAAAAATGGGGCAAGGTGGCTTGGCCACCTGTTTGCGACAGAAAAACTGATAGAGGACGGCGAGCTTTTTTCAATGAGCCTTGCCAAACTGCAGGATTTGAATAAGCAGCACTATAGTGAACTTGAGGAAGAAAATTATGCGGTTAGCTTTGCCAACCCGGCTTATGCAGTAAAGGTGCTGGGAAAGGAATTCGGTCCTTTTCTTTCTGCACTGTACGTGGAGATGAGAAATGCACTTGTGGCTATCTATGAAAGAAGAACAGAAGAATTCGTGGCAGCGGCAGAGCTTTTTTTAGAGGTATACAGTGCATTTACCTGCGCATGGGAAGAGGGACAGACACTTCCTGTTTATGAAGAGGTACGCCAGATTTATTACTGGTATATGAGCGACTATGCAGAGGTTCGCTCTGCAAGACAGGTGTATGAGAAAGTAACACCAAGGGAGGATGCCGTTAAAAAGCTGGTCAGGGAAGCAGACCTGACGGATTTGCGTTACCTGTACTGGTATGGCGAATATGTTTCGGAGTGTGAACTTCGTACGGCAGCATTTTTGAATTCTCTTCCGGCAGAAAAAATTGCAACCATGGCAGATACCTTTACCGAAGGCTATCGGATAGGATTTGCCACTACCAACAAGGATATCAGTATCAAAAAGAGTGCGAGCATACATTACAATCTTGGGTTTGAACGTGTGGTCAGAAAGGCAGTGGAGAATTTCAAGAACATCGGCTTGGATACCGTGATTTACCGAGACAGCTTTCAGAGTACGCCGGTCAACAGACAGTACGATTATGACCATAAGGATGATGGCGTGCTTTTCTTTGACAGGCAGTATATGAACCGTAAGCTGGAAACCTTAAAGCAGGCATTTGAACAGAATAAAGAGGCAGCGGGTGTGTATGGCGGTCCTGCTGTCATAGAGGTATTTGGCGAAATGCCTTTTGCTCCTGTAGTGAAGGAGGAAGCGCTGAAACCGGATGAGAAATACCAGAAGCTTATGGTAGAATATATGTCCGCTTACCGGCAGAAGCAGGCTGAATATATCAAGGAAGAGGAGCGCAGCTTTACGATTATCGCATTCCCAACCACGGATATTGGAGAGCAGTTTGAGGAGATATTTGATGAAATCATCCGTATCAATACGCTGGATTACAAGCTGTATCAGCATATCCAGCAGACGATTATAGACGTGCTGGATACTGCTGAATATGTGGGGATAAAAGGCATGAACGGCAATCGGACGGATATGAAGGTCATGCTGCATCCGGTAGTGGATCCTGCCAGAGAGACTAAGTTTGAAAACTGTGTGGCTGATGTGAATATTCCGGTAGGGGAGGTCTTCACTTCTCCCATGCTTACAGGGACGGAAGGCACCTTACATGTGAGTAGGGTATTCTTAAATGAACTGGAATATAAGGACCTGGAAATAGAGTTTAAGGACGGTATGATTGCGGCTTATCGTTGTGGCAATTTCGAGGATGAAGAGGAAGGAAAACGTTATATTAAGGATAACGTGCTGTTCCATCACGATACGCTTCCTCTGGGCGAGTTTGCAATCGGTACCAATACGACCGCATATGTAATGGCACAAAAATATGATATCGGAGCCAAACTGCCTATTCTGATTGCAGAGAAGATGGGCCCCCATTTTGCGGTAGGCGATACCTGCTATTCCCAGGCGGAGGATGTGAAGGTGTACAACCCCGACGGTAAGGAAATTATCGCAAGGGAGAATGAAGTGTCGGCACTGAGAAAGGAAGATATGTCCAAGGCATATTTCAACTGCCATACGGATATCACCATCCCGTATCATGAGCTGGGAGAATTGACAGCCGTAAGGGCGGACGGCAGTCGGTGCGTTATCATTAAAGAGGGGCGTTTTGTGTTAAACGGCTGTGAAGAACTGAACAAACCGTTTGATATTTAGTATGTGGGCTTGCATTATCCACTATATTTAGTTAAAATAGAGAAAAACAGATTGCACCAATAGCAATTTTTTAGTACACTAAGGATAATGGAATGAGACGATGAAAGGAGAACTGTAAAGTGGCACAGGTAGGGATTGTCATGGGCTCTGATTCAGACATGCCCATAATGGCGAAAGCCGCAGATATTTTGGAGGAATTGGGAATCTCTTATGAGATGACGATTATTTCCGCACACAGGGAACCGGATGTATTTTTCGAATATGCGAAGAGCGCAGAGGAAAAGGGTTTTAAGGTTATTATTGCCGGAGCAGGCATGGCGGCACATCTGCCGGGTATGTGTGCAGCAATTTTCCCGATGCCGGTCATCGGTATTCCTATGCATACAACTTCTTTGGGAGGAAGGGATTCCCTGTATTCCATCGTACAGATGCCTTCCGGTATTCCGGTTGCTACAGTGGCAATCAACGGCGGTGCCAATGCAGGCCTGTTAGCAGCAAAGATTTTGGCAACTTCAGATGCAGCGTTGCTTGCAAAGCTGAAGGATTACAGCAGGAACCTGAAGGAACAGGTGCAGGCTAAGGATGCAAAATTACAGGAAATCGGTTACAAAAAATACATGGAGAAATAAGGAGATAAAAATGGATTACAAGAACGCAGGTGTGGATATTGAAGCTGGATACAAGTCAGTGGAGTTGATGAAGAAGCACGTAAAAGAAACCATGCGCCCGGAGGTGCTTGGAGGCTTAGGAGGCTTCTCGGGAGCATTCTCCATGAGTGCTATCAAAAATATGGAGAACCCGGTTCTGTTATCCGGAACGGATGGCTGTGGTACGAAAGTAAAGCTGGCTTTCCTGATGGACAAGCATGATACTATCGGTATCGACTGTGTGGCAATGTGTGTGAATGATGTTGCCTGTGCAGGCGGAGAACCGTTATTTTTCTTGGATTACATTGCATGTGGCAAGAACTATCCGGAAAAAATTGCCACTATCGTAAAGGGTGTAGCTGAGGGCTGTAAGCAGGCAGGAGCAGCATTGATTGGCGGTGAGACCGCAGAGCATCCGGGGCTGATGCCTGAGGATGAATATGATCTGGCAGGTTTCGCAGTTGGCGTGGTAGATGAGAAGGATTTAATTACGGGTGAGAATATCAAACCCGGCGATACGCTTATCGGTATCGCTTCCTCCGGTGTACATAGCAATGGTTTCTCATTGGTTCGTAAGGTGTTTGAAATGACGACGGAAAGCCTGAACACCTATTATGATGAACTGGGACAGACCTTAGGAGAGGCACTGTTGGCACCTACCAAGATTTATGTAAAAGCTTTAAAGAGCATCAAGGATGCCGGCGTTACCGTTAAGGGCTGCAGCCACATTACCGGCGGTGGTTTCTATGAAAATATTCCGAGAATGCTTCCGGACGGTGTCCGTGCTGTTGTGAAAAGGGACAGCTATGAAGTTCCGGCTATCTTCAAATTATTACAGAAGACAGGCAATATCGCAGATGAGATGATGTACAATACCTACAACATGGGGCTGGGTATGGTGCTGGCAGTGGACCCTGCAGATGTAGAGAAGACCATGGAAGCGATTAAGGCTGCAGGTGAGACCCCTTATGTGGTTGGCAGCTGTGAAGCAGGCGAAAAGGGAGTTACCGTATGTTAAGAGTAGTAGTGTGTGTGTCCGGTGGAGGCACCAATCTGCAGGCGATTCTGGATGCTGTAGATGCGGGAAAGATTACCAATACGGAGATTGTGGCGGTTATCAGCAACAATGCAGGCGCCAAGGCACTTGTGCGGGCAAAAGACCATGGTATTTCCGGTATTCTGATGTCCCCGAAGAATTTCCCGGACAGGGAAAGCTTCAATGCTGCATTTACGGAAAAAGTGTGTGAGTTAAATCCGGATTTGATTGTTCTGGCCGGTTTCCTGGTGAGGATACCGGAGGCTATGGTAAAGAAGTTTTCGGGCAGAATTGTCAATATTCATCCTTCCCTGATACCTTCCTTTTGTGGGGTAGGTTATTATGGCTTGAGAGTGCATGAAGAAGCACTGCGCAGAGGGGTTAAGGTGACCGGCGCAACGGTGCACTTTGTCAATGAAGGCATGGATGAAGGGCCGATTATTGCGCAGAAGGCAGTTTTAGTAGAGGATGGCGATACGCCGGAGATTTTACAGCGCCGTGTGATGGAGCAGGCAGAATGGATACTGCTTCCGAAGGCGATAGATGATATAGCGAATGGACGTCTGAAAATAGTGGACGGACATGTATATAAGGCTTAGGAGGAAAGTTCATGAAAGTATTGATCGTAGGCGGCGGTGGCAGGGAGCACGCGATTGCAGTCAGCATGAAAAAAAGCAAAAGAGTGGAAAAACTGTATTGTGTACCCGGCAATGCGGGAATTGCACAGATAGCGGAGTGCGAGCCTTCCATCGGAGTTATGGAATTTGATAAAATTATAGCTTATGCCAAAGAAAAAGAGGTAGATCTGGTCTTTGTGGCACCGGATGACCCGCTGGTGGGCGGTCTGGTGGATGAACTGAAGAAAGCAGGCTTGCGTGCTTTTGGACCGGATAAAAAGGCGGCAATTCTGGAAGGCAGCAAGGCTTTTTCAAAGGATTTGATGAAGAAATACCATATTCCTACGGCAGCCTATGAGACTTTCGACAATGCGGATGAGGCGCTTAAATATCTGGAGACAGCCGATATGCCCATTGTACTGAAAGCAGACGGTCTTGCACTTGGCAAGGGAGTGCTGATTTGTAATACCCTGGAAGAAGCCAAAGCCGGTGTAAAGGAAATCATGCTGGACAAACATTTTGGCAATGCGGGCAACCGTATGGTCATAGAAGAATTTATGACCGGCCGTGAAGTTTCCGCACTTTCCTTTGTGGATGGCAAGACGATTAAGACCATGACCTCCGCACAGGATCACAAGCGTGCAAAGGATGGCGATCAGGGCTTGAATACAGGCGGCATGGGGAATTTTTCTCCCAGCCCCTTCTACACAGAAGAAGTGGATGAGTTCTGTAAAAAATATATTTACCAGCCTACAGTGGATGCCATGGCAGCGGAAGGCAGAGAATTTAAAGGAGTCATTTTCTTTGGCCTGATGCTGACACCCAAGGGGCCAAGAGTGCTGGAATATAATGCAAGATTTGGTGATCCTGAGGCACAGGTAGTGCTTTGCAGGATGAAGAATGATATTGTGGATGTGATAGACGCCTGCATCGATGGTACGCTTAACCAAATCAATCTGGAATTTGAGGACAATGCGGCAGTTTGCGTAGTGTTGGCATCGGATGGTTATCCTGTTTCTTATGAGAAAGGCTTCGAAATTACCGGCCTTGAGAAATTTGAAGGAAAAGAAGACTATTATTGTTTCCATGCAGGAAGCAAATTTGATGATAAAGGCAGGATTGTAACGAATGGCGGCCGTGTATTAGGTATTACGGCAAAGGGTGCAACCTTAAAGGAGGCCCGTGCCAAAGCCTACGAGGCCACGGAATGGGTGGATTTTGCTAATAAATATATGCGCCATGATATTGGAAAAGCAATAGATGAGGCGTGATATTATCTGAGTGGGGCGGATACATATGAGAAGTGAAAGAGAATTGATAGAGCTGGATGAATATCACAGACCGAAGGTATGCGTTGCGTGTGGCGGTGTCATGGTATTCAAAGGAGTTGGCGAGTATCAGTGCGAGGACTGCAAATCACTGTCCTATGATGATTATGGCAAGGTCAGGCTATACATAGAGAGCCACAGAGGAGCTACCGCACCGGAAATCGAAGCAGCTACCGGCGTAAAGCAGAGGACAATCAGAAATATGCTCAAGGAAGGCAGACTGGAAGTGGCACCGGATTCTAAGTCTTTTTTGCACTGTGAGATGTGCGGAAAAGCAATCCGATACGGAAGGTTGTGTCAGGAATGTGAGTTAAGTTATCACCGACGTCTGGAAGAAATGCAACGGCAGGAGCGAAGAAATGCGATACAGGGCTTCGGACTTAGCGCAGAGGAAGCCAGCGGAGAAAAAAGATTCAGACGGGAAAGATAGGAGGAAATTATGGGATACATCAAAGAAAAGTGTAAAAAATGGATGCGCAGCATAGGTGTTGCATTTGCAGGCCTGCTTTGCGTGACGGTATTGGTTCTCCTTCAGACAGGGGAAGTGCTTGCTGAGACACAGGGAACCGTAACGGCATCTTCTGCCAATATCCGTTCCAGTGCCGACACCGGCAGTACGGTATTAGCAAGTGTGAAAAGTGGTGATAAGGTATCTATTACAGAGGAAGTAACGGGCACGGATGGTAAGATATGGTATAAGGTCTTTATCGATGCCAATTCCCAGGGATATATTCGTTCGGATCTGGTAACTAAGGATGGTGGAAGTACTGCTACTACGACTACAACACCTGCGAATACAGGCACCACACTAAATACCAGCGTAACAGTCAATCTGGATGGTGTGGAGGCTGTACAGCCTGTCAGCGCATCCGTGACGAAGGATCAGGTGCGAGTAAGGGCTGACAGCTCTACCAACAGTAGTATCGTGACAATGGCAAATAAGGATGTGGTATTGACTGTTCATGGAACGAAGCCCGGAAATGGTAGCGAAGTATGGTATCAGGTTAGTTTCATGACGGACGGGCAGGAAGTGACCGGCTATGTGCGCTCTGATTTTGTGACTCTTTCCGGAGAGCTTCTGCCGGTAACAGAGACACCGGAGG
>JBJFCM010000121.1:0-10743 GCA_051888955.1 Lachnospiraceae bacterium
AATAGCATTCACGTCATTTTTTTCGTATATATAATACGTTATCTTTTCTCAAAATGCCGTATTAATTACACGTAAATATTTTGTTTGAGATTACCCTTATGCTCATATCACCCCTAATTCCTGCAATTTTTCCAGAGAGCTTTCCACATCCTGATGCCAAATGCCGGTACCGCCTAATGCTTCCCACTCCTTAATATTCTTTTGAAAATCATCAATCAGAACATATTCCGGTCCCAGGCAATAATTTTTCTTTTCTTCCCTGTAAACAATATTGACCACAATTTCAGGAGACAATACTCTTCTCACCCAGCTTCTCTTGTCTTCACCTGCATTCTCGATACCTCTTTTGGGCTTTGGAATTCCACTTAGGATTTCGCATTTATCCTTTTGTTTTTCATATATTAAGTTGAACATCTCGATAGCACCAGGCATGGGCTTTAGTTTGTCATAAAAATGTGGAACCTGTCTCATCGCAGCAAACATTTCATCGTCCTGCTTTGGTGTCTTCTTGGCTTGATTGACCGGTTCAAGTCCACACAGTTCTTTAATGCCCGCTTCAAAGTCTGCAAGCACACCGTCCATATCAAAGTAAATCTTCTTGATTTCCATATATTCTTCTCCTCAAAATTATCTATTAGTCTCCAAATATTGGGACACTACATAAACTCTATTCTGCTATACCAAGAATCTCCGACTCCCTAATGTGTTTATACAGGCAATCCTTCTCCGTTCCTCCCACCAGAATATCATAGGAAGGTTCCTCATCCTGTTCGAAGGTTCCATAGGCATCCACAATTTCAATTGTTCCGACTAGGATTTGTCCCCTGCATGGAAACCGTACGCTATCACCCCTTTTAAATTTAGGCGGGTCGATTAGTGTTCTCACCGTAATTCTGTCTTCTCTCACATTTTTTGCAATCATAGTATCTCCAATAAAAATCTCATATAGCCATTCCCCTGATTCACTCTTTACGGCATCTTGAATGACCCCCGGAATTTTGTCAATTATCGTGTAAAAAAATACCGGCGTTCCCGCCTTGAATTTCATCTCGCCCATTTCAATCACCTCTTGTCATCCTTTGGAGAAAAGAACCGTCAAATGGCTCGTGGACGCAATCTGTTCTTCCTGCTGACATGTCTATATCCTTCCTCCTCGTAATCTAAAAAAAGGAGCATGAAAAACCGGACTTCCATGCTCCAAATACCCTCATGTTCATTTTTAAGATACCATACATTTGCATTCCCTACAATAAACCTGTAGTTTAATACTGATAGAAAAATAACACCGGCGAACTGAAAGAAACATTCACATTTTACGACAACCTTCTAAATCCATACTCATCATCTACGATTGGTATCGTCCTGGCATCCATCTTTTCTATGCTCACATAGGCCCCCTGATTCACAATCATGAAGACCTTGTCAATCTGTTCCTCAGTGCCCTGAAGTTCTATGAGTACCGAACCATCCGGCTCATTCTTGACCCATCCGGTGGCTCCCACCAATTCAGCAGCATGCTCCATTCTGTAACGAAATCCAACACCCTGTACAAAGCCGTAGACTCTGATCTGTTTTCTAATCACCTTGCTATTGTAATCGCTCATACTATTTGTTTCTTGCTCTTTTTACCTTAACTCTATTATCTGAAAAATCTCCAGCTTAGGCAGATGTATCCGTAAAGTATCACCATCCATCACTTCACTTTGAAGTTCCTCTCCTAAGGGAAGGAGATAGGCTTTCTTCTCCGGCTTTTTCACATCGATTGTAATATCATACATGGGGGCAATAGGGGATTCCTCCTGCTCATTGATTGCCGCAAAATAATCCTTTCCGTCCTTTTCCCAGGAAAGAATTTCCACAAACTTGGGCGCATTGGATACAAAGGCCGGTTTCTTTATGAGTGCCTGTATGATTCGTAAAAACACCCGGCGACTCATGTAGGGCTTTGCCATTTCAATGGGCGCTGCCGACCAAATTAGCTTGTTCTTTCCGGTATCCTTGATTACAAGGCAGGGTTCTTCCGTATAGATACCGGGAGGATTGGAATGGATGGCCGCAAAATCTCCGGTATCGGTCAGCGTATAAGGAAGGGTTCTGGTGGCTAAAACAGTCAGTCCCTCTTTCTCCACAATCTCCGCCGTCATCTGCGCCATGGGAATGGTAAGCGGTGAAAGCTTATTAAAGCCCTGTAAAATATCCTTTCCTGCCTCGGTAGGACTCATATAAGTAAAGCCATGCTCTGTCCTGCCGGTAATCCTAATCCCCAACAATTCCTGCAGCCTTTCATGGCCAACCGGCCCGCTGATGTACAGATTACCGCCCTTTTCCAGATATTTTTCAATCTCCTCCATCTCTTCATCCCGAATGGCAGCTACATGGGATAAAATCATCACATCCGCTGTTTCATCCTGAATATTCCTGGTGCCGATGACTTCAAAGGGTACATTGTTCTCCCTCAGGACGGAGGCTGCCGCCACAGGTGCCTCCATGTAGTATCCCGGCCAGAAGACCTTCTCCATCATTTCACAGCTTTTTTCATCAGGATTGTACTTGGCATGGGATGCAAACCAGATTGCCGCATTGTGGTACAGGTTGCCGCTTATGTATTTTTCGTATACTCTGGTCTGTTCGAACACTTTCTTTAAAAGTCCATGATAGACCTCCGGTACGATGCTGCCGTCCGGATTGATGGCATCCACCAGAAGAAAGGCACCGTTATGCACCAGTGCCGTGATGGCGTGCAAAAGCAGCTCTTCCTCCGTTTTAGTGGTGGTATGATATACCAGCTCCGGGTCACAGCGGGAGGTATGATAGACAAAAGGCAGATTGGGCGATACATTCTTATAATATTTATTAATAAAGGTCTGCTGTAAAAAGCCGCCGTAATAGTCTCCGCCGCAATAATCGACTGCATCGGTCAACAGTTCTGAGCTTCCGTCTATCCAGCTTCCGGTAATACGGGAAAACTGATGCTCCACCGTTACCTGTGGCTTTACCGCCTTCACACAGCCGGTCGCAAACCTGGCGTAATCCGCTATCCATTCGTCCCTCCTATATACATAGGAAAGCCAGTCCTCATCCTGCCAGTCCAGCCTTCCGGGAAGCTCTTTTCCCGTCTCGCGCTTATACCGCTCTCTGCAGCTGTCACAGTAACATACCTCAGGGAAAAAGGTCATGTCTAAGAACATGCCTTCAAACTCATACAGCGTATTCATTTCGGTCAGGCATTCCCGCACATATTCCCGGTATTCCGGGTTATTGGGGCAGACGATGCCATACCGCCCCGTTTTAAAATCATTTCCGTGGCGGTACTCCCGCATATTTTTACCTTCCGCAGTGACCACACGCCAAGAAGGATGCTCCTCATAGGCCAGGTTATCAAAAATCTGGGAAAAATAGGCAATAACTGCAATGCCATTTTTGTGGCATTCCTTTACCATTTCCCCAAAATAATCATAGCCCTTAAGCCCCTTGTGCATTCTTCCAATCCTGGTGGGATAATAGCTTAGTCCGGTGTGAGGCCTGCCCTTTACCATGGCAGCCTGCACACCGGCACTTTTCAACGCCTCTACATATTCCTTTACGTTCACCTTAGATAAAAATTCCGGATTCCAGTCATCAATATGCATATCCAGAAGATTTCTTCTATAATTGCCTTCAATCCACATAGCTTAATCCTTTTTTCCTATCTTCATGGTAAGGGAAATTCTCTTTTTGGCCACATCCACGGAAAGCACCTGAACCTCCACGATATCACCTACGCTGACGGCCTCTAAGGGGTGTTTGATAAAGCGGTCAGTTATTTGGGAAATGTGTACCAGCCCATCCTGATGGACACCGATGTCCACAAACACGCCGAAATCGATTACGTTACGGACAGTGCCCTTTAAAATCATACCCGGCTTCAAATCCTTCATATCCAGCACATCGCTGCGAAGGATTGGTGCCGGCATATCGTCACGTGGGTCACGGGCAGGCTTCTCCAATTCCTTGACTATATCAGTCAGGGTAATCTCACCGATACCCAATTCTACTGCCAGCTTCTTTTTATCAACAATTCGCTTTTCCAGGCTGCCCATACCGCTGCCAGCTGCTTCGGAAATGGTATCTGTGTTTCCGGCTTTTCCGTTTTTCCGTAAGGTGCTGCCGGCACCCGATGAATGTCCGTCTGTACTTTCTGCTTCCAGAATAACACCGCCCATAGCCTGTGCAAGAGCCTTGCCCATGGCGGTATTGGTATTTCTCACCTGTATCTGCTTTCCTGCTTTTTTATTTTGAGGTGCCTTGGCCTTTTCAGAGAGTACGCCTTCCTTGGCACCTTCTTTTTTTCCTGCAAGGCGCTCTGCTGCCGCCTTCTTCTGTGCTGCTCTCACATCCTCCATGGTAAGGCCCAGTTTCTCTAACAGCTTCATGGCTGCTTCGTAGGATTCCGGATGGACGCTGGTAGCATCCAATGGGTTGTCCCCATCCAGGATACGCAGGAAACCGGCACACTGCTCATAGGCCTTGGGGCCCAACTTAGCAACCTTTAAAAGCTGCTGCCTATTGGTAAAACGGCCGTTCTTCTCCCGGTAATCCACAATATTTTTGGCAATGACCTTACTGATGCCGGAAATATATTCCAACAGCGATACGGAAGCGGTGTTCAAGTCCACTCCTACTTTATTGACACAGTCCTCCACTACACCGCTTAAGGTCTCTCCCAGCTTCTTCTGATTCATATCGTGCTGATACTGTCCTACACCAATGGATTTGGGATCTATCTTTACCAGCTCCGCCAGCGGGTCCTGCAATCTTCTTGCTATGGAAGCGGCACTTCTCTGTCCCACATCAAAATTGGGGAATTCTTCCGTAGCCAGCTTGCTGGCAGAATAAACGGATGCACCTGCCTCGTTCACGATCACGTACTGGACAGGCTTGTCCAGCTCCTTTAACATCTCCACGATAACCTGCTCCGATTCTCTGGACGCAGTACCGTTTCCTACGGAAATCAGGGATACATCATATTTCTTAATCAGCTTCTTTACTTCTGCCTTAGCTTCCTCTACCTTATTCTGAGGAGCGGTGGGATATACTACCTTGGTGTCCAGCACCTTGCCGGTAGCGTCCACCACTGCCAGCTTGCAGCCGGTTCTGAAAGCCGGGTCCCAGCCCAACACCACCTTGCCTGCGATAGGAGGCTGCATCAGAAGCTGTTCCAGATTCTTGCCAAATACATTGATGGCGCCATCCTCAGCCTTTTCCGTCAGTTCGTTTCTCACTTCACGCTCAATAGCCGGTGCAATCAGACGATCATAAGCATCCTGCACCACCTCCTGCAATACCGGTGTGGTATAAGGGTTCTCTTCCGTAATGACCTTTTTCTCCAGATAACGGATAATGCGCTCCACCGGAGCACTTACCTTCACGTTCAGGATTTTTTCGCTCTCGCCACGGTTCAAGGCCAGCACTCTGTGCCCTGCAATTTTCTTTACAGGCTCTTCAAAGCTGTAGTACATTTCATAGACGCTCTCCGCCTTTTCATCCTTGGCCGTTGAGGAGATAATCCCCTCCTCCATGGTCGCATTACGGATATACAGACGGTGTTCCGCTTCATCGGAAATACTCTCAGCAATAATATCCTTTGCCCCTTGCAGCGCTTCTTCAGCCGATTTTACCTGCTTGCTCTCTTCTGCTGTATCATCCGTCACATATTTGGCAGCCTCCTCTATGACGGGAGCCTCTGCCTTCTGTGCCAGAATGTATTCTGCCAGCCCATCCAGTCCCTTTTCCTTTGCTACACTGGCACGAGTCTTTCTCTTGGGACGGTACGGACGATATAAGTCCTCCACCACCACAAGGGTCTCCGCTGCTAAAATCTTTGCCTTCAGTTCCTCGGTCAGCTTTCCCTGTTCCTCAATACTGCCAAGTACCTGCTCCTTCTTTTCTTCCAGATTGCGCAGATAGACAAGACGCTCATGCAGATTACGAAGCTGCTCATCATTTAAAGATCCTGTAGCTTCCTTTCTGTATCGGGAAATAAAAGGAATCGTATTCCCCTCATCAATCAGCTTGACAGCCGCTTCCACCTGCCATTTCTGCACTTGCAATTCTTCTGTGATTTTCTTGATAATATCCATAAATATATTCATCCTCCCGGGAAATTATCCCTTGCGATGCTGCCACCGGCAGTCCGCACTATTGTTATTATACCGAAAAAAAGAGGAGGGTTCAAGAACACTATCAGAAATCATTATTCTTCTTTTCTTGCTTAAGCTTATCTGCCTGATTCTTCCATTTCTTATATGGGGCTTTTACCCATAGTGAAACGATGAACACAAGGCTGAATATTGTGATTAGTATCCCCATGACCGGTACGATTATCAGCATGATAATGCTAAATAGAACAGCAAAAACGGTTCCGATAACGTACCCCGTAATTACCTTACGATAATCATCCGTTGCATAATAAAAACCAACCTGCTTCCCCTTAATATTCCGAGTCTTACTGGTATTAAGATGGGAACCGTAAAGCGCCTTGTTTTGCTGCCAGCCGTCTTCTTCACTCTGGGAATACTGATATTTTACGGTATGAATCTCACCACTGTCATCCTTCCAGTCAGGCCGGTTATTTTCCTGCATTTCGTCTCTGTCAGTAGCCGCTTTCTTATTTTCTCCACCAGATACTTTTGAGTTTTCCAATCTTTCCTGCTTTTTGGCACTTCGGAACAAGAGAAACGAAATAAGTAAAAGCAGAACCGGAACCGGCAACAAAATTAATAGCGCCATTTTATTACCTTCTTCCCGACTAAATAAAATCCCCGCCATTGCTATTAACTGTGCGCAGCCGGCCATCGCTAACACAGTTGCAAGCACTCGTTTTGCTTTTTTCATAAGCTATTCCTCCAAATGAATGACACCCATCCAGTAAAAACCACGTACCCGTTTTCCTGCAGTATTGGCTGCATTGGTAGCAATTTCATAAAAAACCTCATCATCAATATCATAGCTTGTTCTGAGGACTGCCTTTCCTTCCGAAACCAGCAGGGCGGCCAGTTCCCCGGATATCTCTTCCTGTTCATAATAGCGGTTCGTAGCATGGTAATATTCCAGATTATCTTCCTCTGCCACATAGTTATACAGGCTGTCATCCAGGACAAAACTGTCATTTTCCACCAGTGTACCATAGGCAGCACTGTCCGAAAGATTCAGCAGTGCATTTTCAATCAGTTCATTGTCGTTATTGGTAGCATCAACAATGTACCAGTTATCCTCAATCTTTACTTTATTCCATGCATGGGGCACACTGCCGTCCAGATAGCCTGTTACCACAATGCTTTCCAAGCCTGCCGCATCCGCAAGCAACTTAAAGGCTGCAGAATAGCTGGCACAGACGCCGACACCGTCTACCAATACACCATAAGCGGTAAATGAATCATAAAAGTCTACATCCACCGTGGCGAAATTATATTTTTGGGCGTTCTCCAATGCTGCATCATCATATCGGGCATGCTCACAGAGATAGTCATTGATTGCCATTTCTTTTTCCAAATCTGTCATATCTGCCGTAATGATCTCACTGACAATTCTCTCTACCCTGCCTTCAATTTCCTGCTGTTTGGATGCAGTGGTATCCCTGTCAAAATCATAATTCACATATAAAATTCTTTTCTCCGTGTCGATGCTGCCTCCCTGTACACCCAAAATCAACGGGTTCTGGTACTGTGCCTCAAAAAAGGCATCCTTTATCTTCTGTGTATCCGCAGCTTCCGGAAAAGCAGACAAATCAATCGCTTCATTCGTGGAGAGCATCTGCATGGCCACATACTCGCTCATGGCAGAATTGGCAGTTATCTGTGTCCTTGTCACATCCGATGTCGGCTCACTCACTTCGGGAGCAGGCTCCTCCACATCCGGTGCCGGGGTATCTTCCGTTTCCTCATCCACACTCAGTGTCGGTGCCACATTACCACCCTTGTTTTGCAGCTTTTCCTGTCTTTCCTCCAGTGCAGCCAAATCCGCATCCAATGTATCCCAGTCATGCCCATATACCAAAAATTCTGTCGTAAAAGGAGTCTGTATTGCTCTTGCCGTTATGTAATAACTGTTATTTTCCTCATCTTTGCGGAGGTTCTCCACATCATAATCCAATACTCTTTGTGCCGTGGTACCATCGCACATGGTAACACACATCACAGCAGGCAGATCTAATGTAGCATGAATATCATAAAAACTGTCTTCGTTAGTAAAATTTGCCTGCTCAGTAGGCAACATATGCGAGATGTCCTTTGCGCTCAGTAAATTGCTGATGGCAGAACAGCCCTGTGCATTGTATGCAATCATACCGAAATATTCGCTGTAATATTCATCATAAGCAATATCCTCTCCGGTACCCCAGTCAACCCCGGCTGCATCCATCCATGATTCCGTATCATCAGAGATGTAGTATTGCACAAACCGTTCATTTAAGGTCAATATCTCACCCTCATATTCAAACGCCTCCGCTTCACTAGTCCATTCTGTTCCCGCTACATCTGCAAATACCTTGGCATTTTCCCAAAGTCCGGTTTCATCCTTGTTGATTAAAAACAACAGATATCCATCTGCACCCGGTACCTCGTTCCAGGAAAAACGGGCAAATCCATCCTCTGTTTGGTCAAATGCAAGCTGAGGGGCAGTCTTGATTTCAGGACTCACTTTAATCACGGTAATCAAAGGAGTCTCCAGAGGCTCACCCGTATTCACGTCCACGTAGGCTGCCAGATAATACTGAGGCAGGGTTCCCCATGCGTTTCCTTCCTCTGCCATTAAATAATTGCCACTTAAATGGCTCAAATCCGCCTCGTAATCATCCATTTCCGCAATGCCATAGTAAGGCGGATTTATGGTAAGCATACCCGTTTCTGCATCATACTCATGCACTCCCACATCAAGAGGAAACTGAAGCTTATCATCTTGATAAACAACAAAGCTTTCATATATATGCTCCTCTTTTTCCCATGGATTGTAGCCAATTGGAAACTGTATTGCCGCATCACGGTTTATTTCGATTACATTTCCATCATACTCGGCAGCACCGTTTGCCGCATATTTCTGCTTTAATTCCTCAATCAATTCTAAATCCGTATTTGTTTCTGCAGCACTGTCAGCAGCTGCTGTCACATCACCTGCAGACGATACAGTTTCCCCGGACGAATTACCCTCTGCCGTAATTGTCTCTTCCAAAGGCTTATCGTTCGCCCCTGTATTTCCACAGCCACTTAAAAGCATGATAGCAGTAAGCAGCACCACCAGTCCCTTTTTTACCGCACATTGTATTCTCACAATCTGTTCCTCCTTAAGTATCAGGCAATTCCTCACCTTTCTTCAATGTTTCTCTACTTATAACACTTCAAAAGCGATAAAAAAGTTTCATTCCTTTATTTTTTTATACAAATAATCAATAAATTCCTTTTGTGTAACACCTTCTCCCGTAATTTCACAGACCTTTCCATCCCTTTCAAAAGTAGCCTGATACCTGATAGTTTCCGTTTTCAACGCCGTAACATAAACCCGTTGTCCATCAATATAGGACCAGTCTGCTTCTGGAATTTCCGGCAAGGTCAGGCTATCCTCTTTGCAGAAAACTATTGTACCACCACTTTGTGTGGTCACCTCTTCCGCAAGGCATCCTTCTTCCCCGTCGGTATCGGTTTCTTCCGTTTTCTTCTCCCCGCCTGTGATATTTCCGGCGTTGGGTGTTACAGAAATGATGACTCTCTCTGAATGAAAAGTAAGTACACCATCTTCTAGCTCTACTCTGTCATAATATACACCATCTTCCATAGGCGTAATATAAATAGCTCCCTGCCTTGGCAGGAAAACCAGGCAAAGAAAAACTGCACATAAAACAGCCACTGCTGCGCCGAAGGACCATACTATCCTTCGTTTTGTACGAACCTTATGCCCTTTTGGGAACACCTTTTTCTTTTCCGTTTCCATAAGTTCGAGGGTTTCGGCCTTTAAAATATTCGGCGCCTGTATTTTTCCATAGGCCTCTTTAAATTCTTTCTTCATGACCTTTTCCCTCCTTCTTCCAGTCTCTTTTTCAACAGCTTGCGTCCTCTGTTGAGCAGTGTCTTAATACTGTTTTCCTTTTTGTTCAACAGTTGTCCTATTTCTCTAATGCTGTATTCCTCATAATAAAACAGGTACAGCACAACGGCATATTTGCTGGGAAGCCTTTGTAACTCGGAAAGCAGTTCATTTTCTTGGGGCCCATATGTTCCTTCTTCCATGTCCTCTTCCTTTATTCCCTGCGTCGTCCTATTCCAAAGACTGGATACAGTGGTTTTGGAACAATTGGTTGCCACACGTATTAACCATGCTTTCAAATGTTCCTCATTCTTTATCTTGTCCTGGTTTTTAACCAGTCTTAAAAAGGTCTCCTGAAAAGAGTCCCTGGCATCTTCTGCATTTCCTGTAATTGTCAGACAGATTCTGTACACCATATCTCCGTGCTTTTCCATGATTTCCTCAAAAGCAAAAGCGAACCCGTTCCCCGATGAATCCATAACCGCTTCTCCATTCGTTACGTTCAGAATAAACATAAAAATTTCTAAAACTCAGAATAATTTCCTATGATACAAAAAAGGACACATCCTCATAAGAGCTATGCTTGCTTATCCGGATATGTCCCTTTTAAGTTTATTTCAATCAGCAGACTATTTATTATGCTGTCTGCTTCTTGTTCTTTTTCATTAAGGTCTGAATACCTTCAATCGC
>JBJFCM010000122.1:0-10544 GCA_051888955.1 Lachnospiraceae bacterium
AATAAGGTATAATGTTCGTAAAGGGCAGAGGCAGGCGGCTGAAAACACATCCATGACTTTTAGCTTGCTCGAATAGTCATGGATGCGTTTTCAGACATCTGCCGAGCGAATGCGACCGAGGAAATGTGAAACATTTTCGAGGCTCTGCCCGTGGCATAGCTGCGCCGGCAAGAAAATGCGGAGCTTTTTCGAGGCTCTGCCCATTCGTTGAAATTGTGGGGAAACAATGAAAAAATTTAAGAAAACTATTTCCATAATATTATCCTGTGTAGCAGCGTGCTGCCTGATTGCTGCGGTTTTTCTGACGATACGCCACTTCATGCAGGATGCACAGGCTGAAAAGACCTTAGAGGAGCTACGCAATTCGGCCGATCAAAAGCTGCAGGAAACCCTGGGAAATGTACCTACGGATATCTCCTCCACAGGAATATCTTCCACAGTGGATTCCGATTCAAATGAGGAGGATTCTGCGGATATTTCCGGACAGGGAACCATGGAAATTCCCGGAACTCCGAATGTTTCTGATGAAACTCTGTCTGTTCCTAATCCTTATGCAGAAAACTTCCTGGCCAACCCCGATATGGCAGCATGGCTGGTCATACCGGATACCGTAATTGATTATCCTGTCATGTGGACTCCCGAAGACGAAACCTATTACCTGTACCGCGATTTTGAAGGTAATGACAATCAGAACGGATGCCTGCTCTTAGATACGGACAGTTGTCTGAATCCGCTGACCACCAATTTGATTATCCATGGTCATAATATGAAATCAGGTGCTATGTTCGGCAACCTCACCGATTACGAAGACGAGGATTTCTATGAACAGCACAAGCAGATTATCCTCTACACGGAGGATTGCAGGCGTAACTATGAGGTAATTGCCGTATTCCGCTCCCAGGTCTACAAAAAAACCGACCAGGTCTTCAAATTTTATCAATTTTTCCAGGCAGATACCGAAGAGGAATTTGACAGCTTTTATGAAAATATCAAAGCTTTATCCCTATACGATACCGGCGTCACTGCAGAGTTTGGTGACCATTTTATTACCCTGTCCACCTGCGTTTATCATGTACCACAGGGTCGCTTTGTAGTAGTAGCCAAAGAAGTGGAGAGTGGAGACACATACCTGCCTGTCCGCAAAGAAGTATCAGATACCCCATAAATGTAAAGACTATTATTAAAGAAATAAAAATAAAGGAGGATTTCGCTATGAAGCAAATCAAAAAAGTTTTATCCTTGTTAGCTGCCGCCGTTCTGTTATGTCTGGTACCATTAGACAGCAACACCTTGTACGTCAAGGCTGAAGAGCCGGTCACCTATTATGTGAAGTACATTGCCGATATCAATGAATGGCGTTTTCTGCCCGGTTCTTCCTGGGATGAGAACGGCTACCACAGAGAGCTATATTACATGCTACTGGATATCAAGGATGGCGATCTTTTAGTGGTAGAAGGTACAGATTCCATGCTTACGCTGGACCTCAATGTACGTTTAGGAAATCTTACCATCAATCATGCCAATGCCCTTATTACTGCAAAAGGGATTGATGACTGCTATGTTCTCAGAGACAGTTTCTGTGCCGTTAATGGGGATGTCACCAATGCCTATGTATATGACAATGCCGTATGTACCTTCAATAACAATGTAAACTATCTCGAGGTGACAGGCTCCTATGGTGTCAGCGAGGCAGTTACAGTCGGCGGTACAGTAGGACATGTAAAAGGTGTCCTGGATGACAGGGTATTTTATGATGTCTATAACGTTGCAGCAGGTAAGTTGTCCATTGAAAATGGTGATTTAGAAACTGATGCACAGTATTACAGCACTACTCCCACAGAGAATACATCTGTAAATACTTCCACTGATACTGCTGCCGCAGCTACCACTCCAGCCGCGCCCGCCGATACCAGTGAATACGACGACGTTCCCAAGACCGGTGAATCTAACATCATTTTATGGCTGTTAGGAATTGCAGCTATGTGTATCGCAGGAAGCTTTTTCCTTAGAAAATCATACAAGTAACCATGATGTCGTACCCTCTGTGGACTTTTGGGGAAGCGGGTTTTGCAACAGAAAAAGAACTGTTCTTAAACAAAAAATCACGAGCATTGCTCGTGATTTTTTGAAACAGGGCTACAAGGATTCGAACCTTGAAATGACGGAGTCAGAGTCCGTTGCCTTACCGTTTGGCGATAGCCCTTTATGCGATTACTTTATGCATTATACATGAAGTATATTCATTTTGCAATACCTATTTCAAAAAAATTTTGTATTTATGTAGATACAATTGCTACAATTTACCGTTACTATTTTATAAAAGAAGTCCCGTGCAATGCACGGGGCTTCTCATATTGCAAAATACTAAAAAGGAAAGTAATGAAACTTCAAAATAATTAAACCTCAAATGACAGTTCGCCATAGCCGGGTACAGGCCATACATCCTTGTCAACAATCATCTCCAGAGCATCAACCGGAGCTCTGAGTTCATCCATAACTTCCTTAACGGTGTCCTTGTAGAAGAATGCCTGAGCCTTTACATCTTCCATTGCTGCAGCTTCTGCAGTAACCTTTTCCAGCTTTGCAAGTGCAGCTTTTGCTTCAGCCAGCTTCGTGCTTACTTCACCAAGCAGTTCCGTCTGAACAGATGCATCTACCCCTGCCTCCTTTACAGCAATAACAGCATCTGCCAACGACTTGCTGTATTTTACAACTGCAGGAATGTACTGCTTGCTTGCCATATCAATCATCGTAAGAGCTTCAATATTGATGGTCTTTGCATAAGTTTCATACAGAATCTCTTCGCGGGACTCCAGCTCAACCTTGGTAAAGATACCAAACTTCTCAAACAGTTTAACTGCTTTATCCGTTGTCAGGGTGCCTGCTGCTTCAATCATGGACTTAATGTTAGGAAGTCCACGTCTTTCTGCCTCTACAACCCATTCATCAGAATAACCATTTCCATTGAAGATAATTCTCTGATGCTCGGTCAGGTATTTCTTAATCAGATCATGTACAGCTACATCGAAATCTTCTGCTTTTTCCAATTCATCGGCAGCTTCGCAAAAAGCTTCTGCTACGATAGCATTCAGGGTCGTATTCGGGCTTGCAATGGAGTCTGCGGAACCAACCATACGGAATTCAAACTTGTTACCGGTAAATGCAAAAGGTGAGGTTCTGTTACGGTCTGTTGCGTCTTTATCCAAATCAGGCAGTGTGGAAACACCTGTCTGTAATTTACCGCCATCCAGACAGTGTGCAGCTTCTCCGGTTTCAACCAGCTGCTTCACCACATCCTCCAGCTGCTCGCCAAGGAATACGGAAATGATAGCCGGCGGCGCCTCGTTAGCACCAAGTCTGTGGTCATTCCCCACATCGGATGCACTCTGACGGAGCAGATCTGCATGAGTGTCAACTGCTTTTAAGATACATGCCAGTACCAAAAGGAACTGGATATTTTCATTGGGTGTATCGCCGGGATCCAACAGATTGACGCCATTGTCTGTACCCAGAGACCAGTTGTTATGCTTACCGGAACCGTTCACACCGGCAAAGGGCTTTTCATGAAGCAGACAAGCCATGCCATGACGGCCTGCAACCTTCTTCATGGTTTCCATAACCAGCTGGTTGTGATCTACTGCAATGTTAGCGGTCTCATAGATAGGAGCCAGCTCATGCTGTGCAGGAGCAACCTCATTGTGCTGTGTTTTAGCGGTCACACCCAGCTTCCACAACTCAATGTTCAAATCCTTCATATAAGCACCGATTCTCTCACGGATCGTACCGAAATAGTGATCTTCCAGCTCCTGTCCCTTAGGAGCGGGTGCGCCAAATAAGGTACGGCCGGCAAAAATCAAATCGGGGCGTTTTAAATATTTCTCTCTGTCTACCAGGAAGTACTCCTGCTCAGGACCGACAGATGCTACCACCTTAGTTGCTTCCGTATTGCCAAACAGGCGGACAATACGTAATGCCTGTGTACTTACTGCCTCCATGGAACGAAGAAGCGGTGTCTTCTTATCAAGTGCTTCGCCTTTATAAGAACAGAATGCGGTAGGAATGCAAAGGATAACACCGGTAGCATCCTCCTTCAAAAAGGCAGGAGAAGTAATATCCCATGCTGTATAGCCCCTCGCTTCAAAGGTAGCACGTAAGCCACCGGAAGGGAAAGAAGAAGCATCCGGCTCACCTTTAATCAGCTCTTTGCCGGAGAATTCCATAATCATTCTGCCTTCTGCATCCGGATGGGTAACAAAAGCATCATGCTTTTCAGCGGTGATACCGGTTAACGGCTGGAACCAGTGGGTATAGTGGGTAGCACCATTCTCTACAGCCCAATCCTTCATTGCTTTTGCAACAACGTCAGCGGTTGCCAGAGAAAGCTCTCCGCCCTGGTCCATGACCTTTTTCACTTCTTTGTAAACATTCTTCGGCAGTCTTTCCTTCATTTTGCCAAGAGTGAATACCTTGCTTGCAAAAATCTCTTCCACATTTAATACTTCACTCATAAACAGATCCTCCCTTTTGGTTTAATATTTTGAAATGTTTTTAACGTAAAAAAGGCGCTACACTACCCGTGTAAACGCCTTCGTTTCCATAAAAAACATATTCTGTTTTGAGAGTTGCCCTCTATGGTTCTTTACTATACAGCAAATTTTTTTTAAATGCAACCCCTATTTTAGATTTTTTTAATAAAATTTTACACCTCGAACAGCAGATCCGCATATGTAGGGAATGGCCAGTACTCTTTATCTACCAGTTTCTCCAGTTCATCTGCGGGCTTTCTCAGATCGTTCATAGCCGCTACGACCCGGTCATGATAATAAAATGCCTGTTCCTTTCCCCTGGGCATGGAGGACGCTGTCTTTTCTGCATCCAGCAACTGCTCAACTGCCTGCCTGGTCTCTGTCAACAGACCGGTAATTGTTTTCAAAAGCTCTGTAGGGACATAGTCATCCCCGCCTGCCTGCGCAATGGCAAGAGAGGTATCAGCCAGCGATTTGCTAAAGCGCATAACCGCAGGAATAATCTGCTTATTTGCCATATCTATCATAGTTAACGCTTCAATATTGATGGTCTTTGCATAGGTCTCGTACAAGACTTCCGCGCGGGAGCGCAGCTCTGCCTCCGTAAAGATTCCGAATTTTTCAAATAAACGGATGGCTTTTTCCGTAGTAAGCGTATCCACCGCCTCAACCATGGAAGGAATATTGGGCAGTCCTCTTCTTGCCGCCTCTTCTTCCCACTCCTTGGCATAACCGTTGCCGTTGAAGATGATTCTCTGATGCTCCGTCATATATTCCTTTATCAGATCATGTACGGCCATTTCAAAATCTTCTGCCTGCTCCAGTCTGTCTGCAGCTTCACAGAAGGCTTCTGCCACAATGGCATTCAAGGTAGTGTTCGGGCTTCCGATAGAGTCCTCACTGCCCACCATACGGAATTCAAATTTATTGCCGGTAAAAGCAAATGGTGAAGTACGATTGCGGTCCGTAGCATCCTTCACAAAATCCGGAAGTGTGGACACGCCGGTTCTTAAGACACCGCCTTCTTTCAGAGAATCTGCTTTTCCTGTTTCCACCAATTGGGCTACTACATCCTCCAACTGCTCTCCCAGGAAAATGGAGATAATGGCAGGAGGTGCTTCAAAGCCCCCCAGTCTGTGATCATTTCCTACGTTGGACGCACTTTGTCTTAGCAGATCTGCATGGGTATCCACGGCTTTCATGATGCAGGCCAGTACCAGAAGAAACTGGATATTCTCATTGGGTGTCTGTCCCGGCTCCAGAAGATTCACGCCATTGTCAGTGGTAATAGACCAGTTATTATGCTTACCGGAACCGTTCACGCCTGCAAAAGGCTTTTCATGGAGCATACAGCGCAGACCATGCTTGCCCGCTACACGCTTCAAGGTTTCCATCACCAGCTGATTGTGATCCACTGCAACATTGGCTGACTCATAAATAGGAGCAACTTCGTGCTGGGCAGGGGCCGCCTCGTTGTGCTGTGTCTTGGAGGTCACCCCAAGCTTCCAGAGTTCAATATTGACATCATGCATAAAGGCACCGATACGTTCTCTGATAACGCCAAAGTAGTGGTCATCCATTTCCTGGCCTTTAGGTGCCGGAGCGCCAAACAGGGTCCTGCCGGAAAAGATAATATCCTCCCTCTGCAATGCCTTCTGCGCATCCACCAGAAAATATTCCTGTTCCGCACCTACAGAAGGAGTCACCTTTTTTGCCTCAGTGTTGCCGAACAGACGGACAATTCTGAGGGCCTGTTTATTCAATGCCTCCATAGAACGCAAAAGAGGCGTCTTTTTATCCAAAGCTTCTCCTGTATAAGAACAGAATGCGGTCGGGATACACAGGGTCGGACCGGTGGCCGTCTCCTTGATAAAGGCAGGAGACGTGATATCCCATGTGGTATATCCTCTCGCTTCAAAGGTTGCACGCAAGCCGCCGGAAGGGAAAGAAGAAGCATCCGGCTCTCCCTTAATCAGCTCCTTACCGGAAAACTCCATAATCATTCTGCCTTCTGCATCCGGATGTGTTACAAACGCATCATGCTTCTCTGCCGTAATACCGGTCAGTGGCTGGAACCAGTGAGTATAATGGGTCGCACCGTTCTCCACTGCCCAGTCCTTCATGGCCTTTGCAACGACATCGGCAGCTGCCAGAGAGAGCTCTCCTCCCTGATCCATGACCTTTATGACTTCTTTGTATATGCCCTTAGGTAATCTTTCCTTCATTTTCCCCAGAGTGAATACCTTACTGGCAAAAATCTCCTCTACATCTAAACCCTCACGCATTTTTCTGCTTCCTTTCAGGATATTTACTTCACATATTGTACAATATGTGCGTCATATTGGTCAATGACTATTTTTCTTCTATTCCTCCTTAGGTAAATCGTTCTTTACCCGCAATAAATCATACTGGTCTGCCCTGCCGGACAACGCAATCCACAGTACCTGCTTCGGATGGGGCGCACTGTCCACAGACTCACCCTCCTCCGTGAACATGGCCTTTACCTCCACCGGAATATTCCCTCCGTCCGGCTTCATAATCTCAATGGAGTCGCCTACGCAGAACTTGTTGCGCTGTTCGATACGCACCATCCAGAAATCCTGTACATCCTGCCCGCCCGCTGCCTCTTCTTTCTTCCACCAGGGCAGTTCAGAGGCACGACAAGCTTCTTCTATAATACCAAGATAAGTATATTCATTCACATAGGTATTGTTGTCATAGATCTGTGTATTCTCATCCGGCTTGCCAAAGTAGAAGCCGGTCGTGAACTGTCTGTAGGTGCATTTTGAGATTTCCTCTCTGTACCAGTCCATATTGTCACGATACTTCTGCTCCGATTCAAAGTAGTCGTCAATGGCCTTACGGTAGGTTCTGGCTACTGCAGCCACATACAGAGCCGTTTTCATGCGACCTTCAATCTTAAAGCTGTCGATGCCGGCCTCAACCATTTCCGGAATGTGCTCTATCATGCAGAGATCCTTGGAGTTGAAGATATAGGTACCTCTTTCATTTTCATACACCGGCAGATATTCCCCCGGTCTGGTTTCCTCTACCACCGCATATTTCCAGCGGCAGGGATGGGTACAGGCGCCTTTGTTGGCATCCCTTCCCGTAAAATAATTGCTGAGCAGACATCTGCCGGAATAAGAAATGCACATAGCTCCGTGAATAAAGCTCTCTATCTCCATCTCTTCCGGTATCTGCTTTCTGATTTCCGCAATTTCACGCAGGGAAAGCTCCCTGGCAGATACTACACGCTTTGCTCCCTGCTCCCACCAGAACCGGTAGGTCAGGTAGTTGGTATTGTTGGCCTGGGTGGAAATATGGCGCTCTATTTCGGGACATACTTCCTTTGCAATCATATACATGCCGGGGTCAGAGATAATCAGGGCATCCGGCGCATCCGGTTTCAATGCTGCGAGTTCTTCAAAATACTTCCTCGCCCCGTTAAGGTCGCCGTTATGGGCCAGAATATTGGCCGTCACGTATACTTTTACGCCGTTTGCATGAGCAAAAGCGATTCCTTCAGCCATTTCCTCCATAGAAAAGTTCTTCGCCTTGGCACGCAGACCAAAGGCTTCTCCACCGATATATACGGCATCAGCGCCGAAGCGTACGGCTGTTTTTAAAACTTCCAGGCTGCTTGCCGGGATTAAGAGTTCTGGTTTCTTCCTCATGTTTTTTCCTCATTCTAAATTAGGGTCCCTATGACGGGGCGGGCAACATGTATTCCCCACTCGACACGCTCCCGCTCCGTGAAAAGCGTAACGGCACGTAAGGCCGCAGGGCGCATAAGCGCCCAAAACGCAGCCTAAATGCCGACGCTTTTCAAGGGTCTCGCCAGGAATACATGTTGCCCGGCCCCGGATAGGGTGTAATTTCACTTCTTAACACTGATGGCTACCCCATCACCTACGGGGAGAATTACAGTCTCCAAATCCGGGTGGTGAGTTATCTCGTAGAGATATTCGCGCATGCGTGCGTGTATGGTACGGTTGCGGCGGGTCACGGCGAAACGGGACTCCAGCACATCTCCATCCTGTAACACGTTGTCGGATACCAGCAGGCCGCCCTTTTTAAGAAGGCGGATTGCATCCGGCATAAAATGGATATATTGGCCTTTGGCGGCATCCATGAAAATAAAATCATAGGGGCCGGTCAGTTCCTTTAAAATATCCGCAGCATCTCCCTCTAACAGTGTAATGCTATCTTCTTTGCCCGCTTTTTTAAAATTGGCTCTGGCTACCGGTATCCGCTTCTCATATTTTTCAATAGTCGTAATATGACAACCCTCCGGTGCGTATTCGCTCATGAGCAATGCGGAAAAACCTACCGCCGTTCCCACTTCCAGAATCTGTCCCGGTCTATGTGCTGCCATCAAAAAGCGGATAAGGCTCTGTGTCTGTGGCCGGATAATCGGCACCTCGTCCGCTTTTGCTTCCTGTTCAATTTCATTTAAAAAAGGCGTATTGCCTTTATCAAACGAGTTAATAAAGGCAATTAATCTTTCATCTGTTATCATTTCTTTTTCCTGTTTATTCTGTAGTTGAGTCAGTTACCTCCGGATCATCTGCCGACATGATTTCCATCATCTCTTCCATGGTCATAGAGGTATTGAGTGTATATTGTCCCGCCTTCAGTTCGTCCTTGTAATGGGAAAGAAGGTTTTGCACATAGAACAGTCTGGCATCCCGGATTAATCCCTTGCTTTCCAGAATCTCTCCTATCTGAAGCGCACCTTTTCCGACCGTAATTGTAACAGTCACGTCCGTTCCCGGGCTCTCCGATACGGGAGGCTCCTGAAAGACACGATAACCGTAATCATAGGCCGTCACAGCTCCCTTATAGACAAATATTATTACAACTACCGCAATAGCCACCTTCAGCACTGTGCCGAAAACTGCCATTACCATTTGTCTGGCGTTCATATCAATACCTCCTGTGCCACTTAATTAAAATCCAGAGCAGCCGTCACCTTGATGTTCATATTCTGCATCATTCTGCAAAAGTCCAGCTCCGCTGCCAAAAAATCCGATACCAGCGGGTTTTCCCGAAATTTCTCATATTCCCGCTCAAAATCTTCCATTTTATGAAACAAATCATCATCATTGCTCATACACTGTATTTCATAATTGCGGATTCTGTAATCATCAATCTGTGCCTTCAGTTCGGGAAAACGGCTTACTTTTTCCTTTTCCATCACATAAGTCCGATACTCTTTGGTATCTTTGATTGCCGCAATCAGGTTATCAACTGCACAATCCAATTCTGACATGTTATTAGACCTCCATAATGATAGGTAATATCATAGGACGACGCTTGGTCTTCTTCCATACGTATTCCGAAAGGACATCCTTAGTGGTTGCCTTCAGCTTGCCCCAATCGGTAATGCCTCTGTCCACCAGATTCTGCAGTGCGTCATCTACTACCTGCCTGGCCTCTTCCATCAGTTCATCAGACTCTCTGACATATACAAATCCTCTGGACACGATATCCGGTCCCGATACAATCAGGCCGCCGACTCTGTCAAGTGCCATAACCACTATCAGAATACCATCTTCTGCCAGGTGTTGTCTATCCCGAAGTACAACATTTCCAACATCACCTACGCCAAGACCATCCACCAGGATAGAGCCTACAGGCACTTTTCCTGTCACAACTGCCTTTTCTTCCGAAAGCTCCAGCACATCACCGGAAGACAGGATAAAGATATTGTCCTTATCGATGCCCAATCCCTCCACAATCTTAGCCTGTGCCCGAAGGTGCTTATACTCGCCGTGCACGGGAATTGCATACTTGGGCTTCACCAGTGTATATAAGAGCTTGATCTCTTCCTGGCAGGCATGCCCGGATACGTGAGTATCCTGGAAGATAACGTCTGCACCCTTGCGGAAAAGCTCATTAATAACCTTCGTTACCGCTTTTTCATTTCCCGGAATCGGATTGGAAGAAAAGATAACGGTGTCCCCGGGGCCGATGGTAATCTTTTTATGCATATTGGACGCCATTCTGGAAAGC
>JBJFCM010000123.1:0-4415 GCA_051888955.1 Lachnospiraceae bacterium
CGGAAGAGTGATGCGACGGAAACGAAAATAGTTTATTATATAGAGAGGTGAAAACATGCGTAAAATTGCAATCATCACTGCCAGGGGAGGCAGCAAACGAATTCCGAGAAAGAATGTAAAGCCCTTCTTGGGCAAGCCCATTCTGGCTTACTCGATAGAAGCAGCAGTACAATCCGGACTGTTTGATGAAATTATGGTTTCCACGGATGATGAAGAAATTGCGGCAATTGGAAAGCAGTACGGTGCAAAAGTTCCCTTTTACAGGAGTGAAAAGACCTCCGGTGACTTTGCCACCACTAATGATGTATTATTAGAGGTACTGGAGGAATATGAAAAGCGGGGAGAACATTTTGATATAGGCTGCTGTATCTATCCTACAGCGCCATTCGTAACGGCAGAGAAACTGAAAAAAGCCATGGAAATGCTGACAAATTCAGATGCAGATACGTTAATTCCCGTCGTAGCCTTTTCTTATCCGCCTCAGCGTGCTATGATAGTAAAGGATGAGAGACTTGTTTTTGAGTATCCTGAATATATGGATTCCCGGTCACAGGACCTGGTGAAGCACTACCATGATGTAGGGCAGTTTTACTGTTTTAAGGTGGAGCCGTACAAGATGACGAAGAAACTGATGCTGGGCAATATTCTGCCTTTTGAGATATCCGAGCTGGAGGTGCAGGATATCGACAATCAGACAGATTGGGAAATCGCGGAGATGAAATACAGGCTGATGCAGGAACAGGCAGAATGAGAGGTAATCATGGGCAAGAGACTGGCAGTACTGTCCAATGTAAATGTGAATTCCATAATACGAGCTATGAAAGCGGAGTTTGAAGTATATGAGCCGGAGGGTTACGGCAATGAGCTACTCCTGCTTTTGAACCCTAATTCCAGCTATTACCGTTTTGCACCGGATATTACTTTTTTCTGGCTGGACGTAATGGAACTGATTCATCATAATCTGGAGGAAAAGCAGGCGGCTGTCTACATGGAGGAGTGGTTTACGACTCTGGAGAAAGTGCTTTCTGATAAGGGTATCTATTTTATTTCCGATGCCCATCTGTGGGGATGGGAGATGGAGCTTTTTTCGGAAGATGGCCTGCGGTTTTCCCTGGAGGGAGCTTTTAACAGCTTATTGGAAGATTTCTGCAGGAGGCATGGAAATGTGCACGTTCTGCCTTTTAAGCGCATGGTCGCACAGCTTGGGGAGGCGGGTGCCTATTCGGAGCCTATGTGGTATCTGGGCAAGATTCCCTACAGTCAGGCTATGCAGAAGCTGCAGTGTGAGGTAATGCGGGAAAAGGTGCGCATAGCTACGATGGTACCGAAAAAGGTGCTGGTGCTGGATTTGGACAATACGCTGTGGGGCGGGCTGGCCGGAGAGGCAGATAAAAATCCGATACAGCTTTCGGAGGATCATGCCGGTCTTGCTTACAAGAACCTGCAAAGGGTTTTGAAGCAGATGGAGGAGCAGGGTGTCATGCTGGCCATCGCCTCTAAGAACAATGAGGAAGATGCCCTTGCCATTATAGAAAAGCATCCGCATATGGTTTTGCGGAAAGAGGATTTTGTCAATAGTAAGATTAACTGGGAAATCAAAGCAGAGAATCTGCGCAGAATGGCAGCAGAGCTGAATGTGGGACTGGATTCTTTTGTGTTCTTTGATGACAGTGCGGTAGAGAGGGAGCAGATAAAGCAGATGCTGCCCGAGGTTGCAGTGCCGGATTTCCCGGCGAAACCGGAAAAACTGCCTCAGACGATGGTAGAGATCTATCATCAGTACTTTGAAAAGCTGACCGTTACGAAGGAAGACAGGGAAAAGACAGCCCAGTATGCTGCCAATGCAAAGAGACAGGAGCTAAAAGAAAAAGCGGTGGACATGGCTTCCTTCCTCAAACAGCTTTCTATTCATATAGAGTTGGCGGATGCAGAGGAAAATCTGGAACGTCTCCATCAGCTTGTGAACAAGACCAATCAGTTCAATCTGACGACTATCCGGTATGAGCGGGATACATTGGCCGGATATCTTCATGACCCGAACAAACTGGTACGCCTGTACCGGGTAACGGATAAATTCGGTGACAACGGTATAGTAGGGGCCCTGATTGTGGATACATCCGGTGAGGAGCCGGAAATTGAAGAATTTGTGCTCAGTTGTCGTGTCATGGGGCGTTTTATCGAAAGGGCCATTGTGGATGAAATAGAGCAGGAACTTTTGACATGTGGATATCGCGCTCTAAGGAGCCGGTATAGCAGAACAGAGAAAAATAAACCCGTGGAAAACCTGTTCGAAGAGCTGGGTTATACGGTGGTGACAGCTTCCGATGCAGAAAAACAATATCGGATAACGCTGGAAAACAGACCGAAAAGAGAGTATTACATCGCATAGAGAAAAAGGAGGAAACATCTGTATGCAGGACAAGATTATAGGTTTAATTGAAGAGATATTACAGGTCCCGGCAGGTACGATTACACCGGATACGAAGATAGAGGATGTGGAGAAATGGGATTCCCTTGCACATGTCATGATTATCGGTGCCCTGGATGAGAGGCTGGGTATTTCCATCCCACTGGATGAGGCCGTGGAGCTTACCAGTGTGGCGGAGATTTTGAATCGGGTGTAAAATAGGAGCAGATTATGAGCGTTACATTGAGAAAGATTGAAAATGGGGATCTGGAAAACATCATGCGCTGGCGGATGGACCCGGATATTACCCGGTACATGAACACGGACCCTGTGCTGACCATGGAAGGCCAGATAAAATGGCTTGCTTCCATTGAGGAGCGGAGTGACGTAAAATACTGGCTCATAGAGGTAGACGGCAAGCCTGCCGGAGTCATCAATGTAGGCGGGCTGGACAACCCTTCGGGAGATTGTACCTGGGGTTACTATATCGGAGAAAAGAAGCTTCGTTCCCTAAAGACGGCGCTTTCCCTGGAGATGAGTCTGTACGACTACCTGTTCCTGGAACTGCATAAGAAAAATTTGTATGGAGACATTTTTTCGGAAAATGCCGGTGTCATACAGCTGCATCTTTTATGTGGCAGTGAAATCGTAGAAGAGAAAAAGAATCATGTCTGTAAGAACGGAAGGTATTACGACGTGACCTTTATGCGGATGAGTGCCAAACGCTGGGAACAGCTGCGGCCTCAGAAAAAGTATGAGATGATACAGTTTTGATACAAAAGTGCAGAAATATAGAAGGGAGTTTTTTCATGAAAAAGGAAATCAAAATAGGTAACAGAATAATCAGTGAGGATTCCCCGACTTTTATCATAGCGGAGATGTCCGCCAACCATAATATGGATTTTGACAGAGCCGTCGCTATCATGGAGGCAGCCCGGGATGCGGGAGCCGATGCGGTGAAGATACAGACCTATACGGCGGATACGATAACCCTGGACTGTGACGATCCCTGTTTCCAGATTACACAGGGAACTTTGTGGGATGGGACAACTCTGCATAAGCTGTATGAGACGGCTTATACACCCTGGGAGTGGCAGCCCGAACTGAAAAGAAAAGCAGAAGAAATGGGGCTTGTGTTTTTTTCTTCTCCCTTTGATTTGACGGCAGTAGATTTCCTGGAGAAGATGGATGTGCCCGCTTATAAGGTGGCTTCTTTTGAAATCAACGATATTCCTATGCTAAGGAAGATTGCAAGATTGGGTAAGCCCATTATTCTGGCTACCGGTATTGCCAGACTGGCTGATATTGAGCTTGCTATGGATACCTGCAAAGAAGAGGGCAATGAGAATGTGATTTTGTTAAAATGCACCTCCGCTTACCCTGCTCCTTATGAGGATGTGAATTTGCGGACTATTCCTTCCATGCGGGATACTTTTGACTGTATTACGGGTCTTTCAGACCACACTATGGGCAGTGCGGTGCCGGGAGCAGCGGTTGCATTAGGAGCCAAGGTCGTAGAGAAGCATCTGACCTTAAGTCGTGCAGACGGCGGTGCAGATTCCGCTTTCTCCATGGAGCCTGCCGAGTTCAAAGAAATGGTGGACAATATCCGCAAAATAGAGCTGGCTTTAGGAAAGGTAACCTATGAACTGACCCCCAAGGCAGCCAGGGAGAGGGAACACTCCCGTTCCCTGTTCGTTGCAAAGGATATGAAGGCAGGAGACATCTTTACACCGGAAAATCTGCGCTCTGTGCGCCCGGCCTGCGGCCTGCACACCATGTACTATGAAGAAATTTTAGGCAAAAAGATTACCAGGGATGCCAAACTCGGTACTCCCATGTCCTGGGATTTAGTACAGTTTTAAGGCAGCCCTGCAACCGCCCGTAAGCAGCCGCCTGTGCACATAAATATCCATAAGGGACCGTCCGAGACGTCGGCACTTAGGCGCTGTATAAAGTGCAACGCACTTTAGCGCCTTATGTGTCCGCTACGTCGCAGGCCAGAGCG
>JBJFCM010000123.1:4515-10447 GCA_051888955.1 Lachnospiraceae bacterium
GTGGGGAACAGGAGGAATTATGTTCTACATCAGAGCAGACGGCAATGCCAGGACCGGTGCCGGCCACATCATGCGGTGCCTCACCATTGCAGAAGAAATCAAAAAACTGGATGAAGTGACTTTCCTGTGTGCCGATGAAGCCTCTGCCGCACTGGTCAAAAGCCATGGTCAGGACAGCCTGGTTCTGGGCGCTGAACCTTTTTCAAACGAGGAATTGCAGATTCTTAAGGCAGTGCTGGGGAAAGAAAATCAGGAAAAAAGCAGCGCAGGGCAGGACAGGATACTCATAGACAGCTATCTTGCTGCTCCGGCCTATGTGGGTGAAATCGGAAAGCTTGTCAGGACAGCCTGTATGGACGATATGTGCAGGCAGGTTTTTCCGGCGGATATCATCATCAATTACAATGCCTTTGCTACCGGGGAAAGATATAGGAAGTTGTATGGGCAGACTGCAAAAGAGACAACAACGAAGTTTTTGGTAGGAAGGGAGTACATTCCTGTCAGAAGGCAGTTTATCGGACGTGATTTTTCGGTGAAAGAAAAAGCGGAGGCCCTCCTTATTACAACCGGCGGAGGAGATGCGGACAATCTGGCAGGCAGCATTTTACAAAGGCTGTTACAGGATGAAAGCATAGGAAAGTTGCAGTTTCATGTAGTGAGTGGTGCCTTTCATCCTCATTATGGTGATTTGATGAAATTGGCCGAAGAGCATCAGAATATTACTATTCATAAAAACGTAACAGATATGGCAGAGTTGATGTGTTCCTGCGACATAGCCGTGACGGCTGGCGGTACCACCATTTATGAGTTGTGTGCACTGGGAGTTCCCTTTGTCTGCTTTTCCTATGCGGACAACCAGGATGCGCTGGTTTCTTATATCGGGGACCACGGGGTGGCACTCAGTGCAGGAAGCATGTCTGACGGAGAAAAAGACCGTGGATTGGTATTGAAAGAAATTCTGCAACAGACAGTCAGGTTGGTGAAATCTGAGAAATTAAGAAAGGAATGCTGCGCAGATGAACGAAAGCTGGTGGACGGTAATGGGGCTGCCAGGCTTGCTGTGAGACTGTACAGCGATATGTAAATAAAATGAAAAAAAACAGGCAGTGGTTTTTGAAAAATGCATATTGGGGAGTTTCCGTACTGCTGTTTGTGATGATTGTAGCCGCTTCTTTTCTTGTGGAACGCGCGGGAAAAAAGGATTACCGGATAGTTTGCCTGGGAGACTCCATTATTGGAAACGTCAGGGATGAGACCTCTATTACAGCAATGCTGGGAGATATTTTAGGAGTATCTGTATATAATGGTGCCTTTGGCGGTACGACCGCTTCCTGCAAAAATACAGAAAACAGGGCGGATGTGGCGATAGACTGTGTTTCTCTTCCAGAGTTGGTGGATGCAATCTGCCATGAAAACTTCGCAGTACAAAATGCCAGTATTGGCAGCTACGTATCCATGGATTATTTTCCGGAGGGAGTCTATGGTTTTAATGATATTGACTGGAGTAAAGTGGAGGTAGTCGTCATCGAACATGGTGTCAACGACTATCTGACAGGGACAAAACTGGATAATCCACAGGATCCCTATGATATCTATACCTATGGAGGAGCTTTGCGTACAGCCCTGCGGGAGCTTCAGGAAAAAAAACCGGAGCTTCGCATCATTCTGTGTACGCCCACCTATTGCTGGTTTGTAGCGGATGAGGTAAGCTGTGAAGAAAGGAATCTGGGGGGCGGTTATCTGGAGGAGTATGCCAACCTGGAATTGCAGATAGCAGAAGAGTTTGGAGTGGAAATTATCGACAACTACCATGACAGCGGTATTGGCGGCGATTTTACGGATTGGCCCGTTTATACGGAGGACGGCCTGCACCTGAATGAGACAGGAAGAAAGATGATAGCAGAGCGGATTGCAGCAGTGATTGAAACCGGTGGAAAATGCAGAGGAGAGTAAGGATGATGAGACAGATACAGAGTCCCGCAGAGGTTTGGGAAGCCTGTAAAAAGAATTGTAAGCCTATTTGGAAAACGGCCTTTTTATCAGCGGTATTACTGGGTCTGCTGATTCATATGCCCATTTTAGTCAGGGATATTCCCAATCATGACGGATTGGACAGCATGTATTTTGACCAGAATATGATTACCTCCGGCAGATGGTTTTTGACGGTTGCCTGCGGGATATCCTCCTATTTTACACTGCCCTGGCTAATCGGATTGTTAGCTTTTTTCTATCTGGGGATTACAGCGGCTCTGCTGGTAGAATTTTTGGAAATCAGGAATAAGGGGACAGCAGTGCTTATCAGTGGTCTTCTGGTAGCTTTTCCGGCACTTGCTTCCACCTTTGCCTATGTGTTTACGCTGGATGGATATATGCTGGCACTTTTACTGGCAGTGCTGGCACCGCTTCTTACCAAGAAGTATGAACGGGGGTTTATTGCCGGCGGTATTGTTCTGGCTTTCAGCATGGGAACCTATCAATCCTATCTTTCTTTTGCCATGCTGCTGGCTATTTATGGCGTAGTTATGCTTTTTTTGACGGAACAGGATCTTAAAAAGAAAATAAAGGGGCTTCTGCATTATCTTTATATGGGAGTCATTGGTGTTGCACTGTATTATATTCTGTTGCAGGTGTTGCTAAAGCTGCAGGGCAAGGTGCTGGCTTCCTATCAGGGCATCAACGGCATGGGAGAAGTGGCAGGGCGCAGTCTGCTTGCTGGTATCAAAGGACTTTATGGGGATTTTGTCACCTTTAGTGTGAGAAGCGGGGTGATTTTCAAAAATATCTTCTCCACGGCGGCAGTGGTGGTGCTTGCAATACTGTTTCTGGCAGTCGTGATACAGCTTGCTAAAGAAAGAAAGCTGTACAAAAGTATTTGGTTCTACATAACGATGATACTGCTTATTGTGGGATTGCCTGTTGCAACTAATATTATTTTGATTATCTCTCCGGAGGTCAACTATCATCTGCTGATGCGTTATCAGTGGGTGCTTTATCTGATCTGTCTGTTTGGATTTGTGGACAAATACTGCGAATGGAATCTGGGTAAATGGCTGTCTTTGCTGACAGCGGCAGTGCTGGTTTTCAATTTTGCGGTAATAGACAATATTGCGTATTCCAATTTGGAGAAAAAGTACGAAAAGACCTATGCCTACTGTCTCCGCCTGGTAGACAGGATGGAACAGACTGAAGGGTATTATCCGGGGATACCGGTGGCGATGATAGGAGTCGTCAGTGATACCCAGTATCCGGTGACGGATATCACCGGAGAGGTGACCGGCTCCATGATTGGCATGACAGGAGATTACCTTCTTTATACCCGCACCAATTATCAGGCCTTTCTGAAGCATTATCTCGGAGTGAGCATCAATCTGGTATCAGATGAAGAAATGCTTGCCATCTACGATTCACCGGAGTATAGGGCCATGGGAACCTTCCCGGAGGCTGATTCGGTAAAGGTAGTGGATGGAATTCTGTATATAAAACTGGAGAACAGTGAGGAGTAGCTTATGGCGTTATTATCGATTGTACTGCCTTCCTACAATGAGGAAAGCAACATTGCGAACACAGAAAAGGTGCTTTCAGAGCTTCTTACCAGGGAGGAAATCCCCTATGAACTGGTTTTTATCAGCGATGGCTCTGTGGACGGTACTTATGAGGAAATTTTAAAGGCAGCGGAAAGGAATCCACATGTAAAGGGTGCACAGTTTTCCCGCAATTTTGGCAAAGAGGCATCCATCTTTGCAGGGTTGCAGCTTGCCTGTGGGGATGCTGTCATTGTAATGGACTGCGATTTGCAGCATCCTCCCGAAACCATTCCGCAGATGTACAAGCTCTGGCAGGAAGGCTTCGAGGTCGTGGAGGGTATTAAGAAAAGCCGCGGAAAGGAAAGCCTGGGACATAAGCTTTCAGCAGGATTATTTTATAAAATCATGAGCAAGCTGATCAAAATGGATATGAATGCATCCTCTGATTTCAAGCTGATTGACAGGAAGGTGGTCAATGTACTGCTGGAGCTGAAGGAGCGCAACACCTTTTTCAGGGCACTGACCTTCTGGGCGGGCTTTAAGACGACTAAGGTGGAGTATGAGGTGCAGGAGAGAAAATTCGGAAAGAGCAAATGGTCGTTGTTCAGTCTGATGAAATATGCAATCAGTAATGCTACCTCGTTCAGTACCCTGCCTTTGCAGCTTGTGACAATCATGGGTATGATATCCATCCTTTTCAGCATTGTTCTGGGTATCCAGACGTTAATCAGGTATATAAGCGGTACGGCAGTAGAGGGCTTTACCACTGTGATTTTACTGATACTTATTATTGGCGGATTTATTATGTTAAGCCTTGGCATACTGGGGCATTACCTTGCACGTATCTATGAAGAGGTAAAGGGCAGGCCCAAGTACATCATCAGCCAGGTGACGGACAATGTGCAGGGGAATATCATCGGGAAAGGATAAAATATGAAAAACAAAGCAGAAAGAATGGCTAATATGGAGCTTTTGCGAATTGTGTCCATGATGCTGGTGGTAGTGCTGCATTTCCTGGGAAAAGGCGGTGGCCTGATAAAACTGACGGAAAGCAGCATGCCGGGAAGCGGTTATCTGGCATGGATATTGGAGGCTTTTGCGATTGTAGCGGTGAATGTCTATATGCTTATCAGCGGCTTCTTTCTGGTAGAAAGCTCCTTTAAGGTGACACGCCTTCTGCAGCTTTTGTTACAGATATGGTTCTACAGTATTGGTATCGGACTGGTGGCGGCTGCATTCGGACTTCTGCCGGAGGAAGGCTTCGGCATCCACTATCTTCTGATGTTGTTTTTCCCGGTTTCCATGAACCATTACTGGTTTATGACAGCTTACGTCTTTATGTATCTGTTCATTCCCATGTTGTCAGCCGGTGTGAAAAGGCTGACCAAGAGGCAGATGCAGACGGCACTGGTGCTGTTGATCCTTGTATTCAGCGTGGTGAAATCCATTGTACCGGGCCGGCTTGAGGCGGATATGCAGGGATATGACTGTATCTGGTACCTTTGCGTCTTCCTGTTGGCCGCGTATATTAGGCTGTATGGTATTCCTTGTCTGAAAAATAAAACCAGAAGCTTTTTTGTATATCTGGCAGCAGTAGCAGGAATCGTGGGCGTGACCTTCTTCCTGCGTTTTCTGTATCTGAAGACAGGAAGCTTTGGCACCATACTGACTATCTGTTATAACTATAACCATATACTGGTGCTTATTGCATCGGTCGCTTTCTTTTATCTGTTTTATCATATGCGGATAAAGCCGGGTGCAGTAAGCCGTATTGTATGCAGAATAGCGCCCTTTACCCTGGGAGTCTATCTTTGGCATGAGCATGTGGCAATTCGATATGAGTGGCAGCAATGGCTCTATCAGCTGACAGGAATTCCTGAAAGTGCGGGAGGCTTGTTTCTTCTTACCGTATTGGCAGTGGTAGTGGTATTTATGATAGGAATTATATTGGATGTAATAAGAAGTCTGCTGTTCCAGGGAGTGCACCATCTGCTTTCCCATATAGGCATCTATAACAGGCTGGTTGGGTGGTTAGAGGGGCTTACTATCAGGCAAAAAGGATGAAATAGAATGGAAAAATGGAAAAATTCCCCGGCTTACCGGGTGTGTATTAACTATATATTTCCGCTGATACTGTTATTGTATCCATTGCGGCATATTCACTGGGGGCTGGATTTGTGGGACACAGGCTATAATTATGCCAATTTCCGGTATATGGGACTGGAACATATGGACCCTATGTGGTTCTTTTCCACGTATCTGGCAAATGCGGTAGGACATCTGCTGACCTTTTTGCCGGGAGGGCATACAGTACTGTTTATGAATTTGTATACAGGACTTTTCGTGAGTCTGTTAGCTGTTCTGGCATACTGGTTCTGCACAAAAAGGCTGGAAATACCGGCACCGCT
>JBJFCM010000124.1:0-10412 GCA_051888955.1 Lachnospiraceae bacterium
AATTTTTCAATTTCACTCATCCTAACCCAACCACATAATTCCGATAAGTTTTTTTGTAAAACTATTTCATCTCAAATCCTATTAATAGTTTATATGTTCTCCCCCACATCTGCAAGAATAATCTGTCTCTTTTGAGACGGCGTATCGCCCCTTTTTCAAATTTATTAAAAACCGTTTTTAAGCACATTGATAATTGAATAAAGACTTTACACTATGATATAATACCACTTGAAAAGGTGGTGACAATATGGGAGATGAAGAGTATATGACTGGTAAGGAAATATTGAACCTCATATATAAATTAAGAAGTGAGGGCAAAACTGATACGGAAATCATTGAGTTTATCATTTTTCTTGAGACCCACAACCCGGGTGAGAGTAAATAAACATAGTAGCTGAATAACTATTATCTAAGGTGTAAAGTCTTTACTGAATAATCAAAGACTTTACACCTTTTTAATATTGAACAGTTAAATTTTTCAACTGATTTCAAACAATCTCGCCATCACAGGCTTGTCAAAGCATACCTTTAACACATCCCCGCACAATTCATAGAAAACCGGCTCTTTTTCCGGATAAATGAGCTTGACCTGCAGCCCATCCTTTGCGAAGGGCAGGCTTCCCAAAGGGATTTCCAGACTGTTTTCCGAAACTTGTACGCCTGACTGCTTCCATCTGTTATCCGTTTTACCTTCCATTTCCCGCTTCCATACTGCAAGGTATGCCTTCTCTTCTGTCTGCAGGCCGGCACATACCCATTTGTCCAGATTGTCTGCCAGGTCCAGGGGCCAGAAGGGCAGTGCTCTTTTAATATCCTGTCGGATTGTTTTATAACACGCGATACCTTCCTTCACCAAATCGGTCCGTTCCTTTGGCAGCTCTGCCAGATGGCCGCTCTGGTGAATACGTAACAGCATGGCATTTATCATGTTGTAGATAACTTCTTCTTTGTCGCCGTTGCGCATGGGATAAGACCAGACTGCTGCCTGCTCCGGTGTAACGCCTGCTGCCGCATTGGCCGCAATGGTGGCATAATTGCGGTAATCCTCCTGGTCCGAGGTGGACTGGATGCTGTACCGGGAAAGCAATGCATAATCAATCCTGAGTCCTCCGCTGGAACAGTTCTCGATGACCAGATCCGGATATCTTTTGAAAACATCCTCCAACCATGCCAGATATGCTTTTTCATGCTCCAGCATACCCTGGCCCACGCTGTCTGCATACAGTTCCGTACCGATACCCGGCTCGATATTGTAATCCATCTTAATATAGCCTACGCCGTATTCCTTTACCACCCTGTCAATGACCTCATTCACATGGGCAATGACCGCAGGATTGCGGAAATCCAATTGGTAACGGCTTCTGTCGTAAACCCGCTTGCCGTGGCGCACAAAGAACCAGTCATCCGGCACGCTCTTTGCTTTTTCACAATGGATGCCCATGACCTCCAGTTCCAGCCAGACACCGGGTATCATCCCTTTTTTACGGATATAATCCGTCACCTCTTTGATACCGCCGGGGAAGCGCTGTCTGCATTCCTGCCATTCTCCTACGCTGTCCCACCATTCGCCTGGTGCATACCAGCCGGCATCAATGACAAAATACTCACAGCCGCACGCCGCCGCTGCATCAATCAGTGGAATTTCCTTCTCCGTTGTGGGATTGCCAAACAGGCAGTTCATGTAATCATTGAAAATAACCGGCAGGTTTTCATCGTCCTGATTGGGTCTGCGGATCATGCGGCGGTATTTCGTCAGTTCCCCCATTGCCTCTTCAAAACTGTCACCTGCCACACCCACTGCTACGGGCACGGATTCAAAGGATTCTCCCGGTGCCAGATTCTTGTACCAATGGGACTGTACCTCCGTGGGTCCGCTGACACAGAGATAAAAATGGGTGTTCTGGTCGCTGATTTCATAGTGCCAGGAGCCATTGTGCTCTATCTGCCAGAACAGGCTGGTGTGAGCCTCTTTATTTTCCAGGTAGCCCAGAGGCAGATACTTTTTGGAAGACCAGTTTCCTGTATTGGTCACCTCGAGTACCTGGGAGGTGCGCTGGTATACGCCGGGCTGCGTCTGTGCCAGCCCTAATTCTCCGAAAGTAAATTCCCGGATACTCATCTCTTTTTGCCAGCCGTTAAAAGGAATGCGCACCCGCATCTTTTCATCTGAAGATCCTTTTCCTTCTTTTTCAATACCGGTATAGCAGAAGGACGAAAGATATTCCAGCGTCTGGGTTTCCTCCCCTTCGTTAATGACCTTATTAGAAATACGCACCACTGAGGTTCCCGTATAAAACTGCATTACCGTTTCTACGCGTACATGGGTGACTTCCTTATCCTCCTGAAAAATCACCAGTTTTCGCCCTGTCGAATTTACGGTGTCCTCCATCCCCGCATAGGTGAGCAGATAGCCGGGTGCCGTTACGATGTGCTTGTTACCGTGCTTTTCATAAGGTCGGTTATAGCCTGACAGATTGACCTGCACGAGCTGGAAGGCTTCGTCCATATACTGCTGTCTGCGGACCACATCCTCTGCTTTGCACTCTGCTCCCACCTTGCAGATATCTTCTTCATGAAATTCCGCACTGGAAAAATGCAGCAGCTTCAACTGTTTTTTCTCTGTAATGCCAAAGACGATATGTATGCCATTTTCCTGTAGTTTCATATACTCCATAGGTATATCCTCCCGATTTTCTTTCTGTCATTTCTAGCGTGCAACCGCAGACAGTTTGTTATCACATGCCATAGAATAACTGTAGCATAAATTTTATAAAACTTCTATAGAATTCCATCTTGTAGAGAAACTCAAAACCAGTTATGATATAAGAGTCGCAACTGCTTTCGCTAAGTATGCTGAGACAATATACTGAATAGTTACCAGAGAAAAGAAATGAGGATGACAAATGGGTGGTTTTTTTGGTGTTGCTTCGCAACAGGACTGTGTATTTGATTTATTTTTTGGAATTGATTACCATTCTCACTTGGGAACCAGACGCGGCGGTATGGCTGTATATGGAAAGGACGGCTTCAACCGTTCTATCCACAACATTGAAAACGCGCCGTTTCGTACCAAGTTTGACAAAGATGTGCAGGAAATGAAGGGGAATTTCGGCATCGGCTGTATCTCTGACTACGAGCCGCAACCGCTGATTGTCCGCTCCCATCACGGTACCTATGCTCTTACTACCGTCAGCAAGATCAACAATACAAAGGAACTGACCGAAACTCTTTTTGCTAACGGTCACTCCCACTTCCTGGAGATGAGCGGCGGTGATATCAATGCCACAGAGTTGGTGGCTTCCCTTATCAATCAAAAGGAAAATCTGATAGAAGGCATCCACTATGCCTTAGAACAGGTAGATGGCTCCCTTTCCCTGCTCTTGATGAACCAGGCCGGCATCTATGCCGCAAGGGACAAATATGGACGTACCCCTATCGTCATCGGACGCAAGGAAAATTCCTTCTGCGCTTCCTTTGAAAACTTTGCCTATAAAAACCTGGGTTACCAGGATTATAAGGAATTAGGCCCCGGCGAAATCGTCGTCATGACCGATAAGAACTGTATCACACTGGTAAATCCCGGCAAGGAAATGAAAATCTGTACCTTTTTATGGGTTTACTACGGATATCCTTCCAGCTCCTATGAAGGAATGAGCGTAGAGCAGATGCGCTATAACTGCGGTGCCAAGATGGCCGCACGGGACAATGTGAAGCCTGATATCGTAGCAGGCGTACCCGATTCCGGCATTGCCCACGCTATCGGCTATGCCAATGAGTCCGGTATTCCTTTTTCCAGGCCTTTTATCAAATATACTCCCACCTGGCCCCGTTCTTTCATGCCCACCATGCAGAGCCAGCGCAATCTGATAGCCAAGATGAAGCTGCTCGCTGTGGAAGACCTGATTCGGGATAAGAGCCTTTTACTGATTGATGACTCCATTGTAAGGGGAACCCAGTTGAGAGAGACTACGGAATTCCTGTATCAGAGCGGTGCCAGGGAGGTACACATCCGTCCCGCATGCCCGCCTCTGCTTTATGGCTGCAAATACCTGAATTTCTCACGTTCTTCCTCGGAAATGGATCTGATTACCAGACGCGTCATCGCCAGACTGGAAAATGGAAACGTGACCGATGAAGTTTTACAGGAATATGCAGATCCGGATTCCGAAAAATATGAACGCATGGTAGAAGAAATCCGCAAGGAGTTACATTTCACCTCCCTGCGTTTCAACCGACTGGATGATATGTTAGATGCTGTCGGCATCGACAAATGCAAGCTCTGCACCTATTGCTGGGATGGCAGAGAATAAGGAATGCAGAGGGATGATAAGTTACAGCCTGCCTTCATAGTATTGTAACAACAGCTTCACCACCCGGCTATAGCTTATCATCCCATCCTCCACTCCGTTCAGCTTCAGAGAGGCTTCTGTGAAGCTGTCGGAGGCTGCCTCCACCACTTCCGTATCAATCAGCGCTGCGCCGTTGATTCTGTCCCATTCCTCCTGCTTGACAAAGATATTGTCCTCATGTACCTGGGGCAAAATCCTCTCCTCCGCATAATATCGCTCCAAATCTCCTCCCACCGCATCATAAAAATCATTATCCAGATAATACAGCACGCTCAGATAACCGCTGTACTGAAACAGAATATCGTCAGACGAAATGCAGGCCAGATAGCCTATAAAGTTAGCTTCATCCTCATAGATATAGCCCTTTAGATGGGCCAGCTCATGACAGAAGGTGGCCGGCTTATTCATAATGTACATCACATCATTATAATTGGCTTCCATGGAAAAAGGAAAATAGTAGCCCTGCATATACTGCTGGCACATAAAATCGGAAAAATGAAGGGGCTTGGGACTGGGATAGAAGCCGCTCAGTCCCCCATAAGTCTCTCCTAACGCCTGCATGGCGTTTATTGCTTCCTGCTCCATATTCCCATCATAAAGAATATCCCCGTTCTCATCCCGTTCCATCCGGGCAGATAGTTCATTACACCTGCAAACCACAAAGTTCCTGACTGCCAGAAGCTCCTCCAGGCTGTACTCCCGATTGTCCTGTCCAAAATATTTTTCATTGAAGGTAGAACCGTGATAGAGCAGGGTACAGTTCAGTGTCATAACCAGAAGAACACCCAGCAGTATCCAGGCAAATACTCTGTAAAACCTGCCGACCACTCTGGCAAAACACTTCTGTCCCCATTTCCGGCAGGCCGGTATCAGCACACAGAAAAGCAGGGCCAGTCCCAACAAGACAGCTGCCACTACCAACAGTACTCCCAGTACAAGCAGAATCTCTCCCACTGAAAAAGAAAACAGCCCGGTAAGTCTGCCATAGGTATTTACCCATACAGGAAAAATATGGGCAATATACCAGTCACAAAAGGCGCTCGAACTCCACGCTGCCACGTTCAGCAGCAGGATTCCTGCCAGAAGCCCCAAGTATATTACCCATTTTGTTTTCAACCGATGCTTTTTCAATTCGCCCGCCTGCCTCTTATGTGTTTTTATATAATGTTTCTCTATCTCACAACTTCTTTGCCGGCTTATCCACATTGTTCATTTTAATCCGGCTCTTTTTCCACAGACCTGTAAAATATAACCCCAGCAAAATAAAGGCGGAAATACCGTTGCTGACTACCACGGAATACCAGACGCTTTCCACACCCATACGCAGTACCTTCTGGCAGAAGAATAATGTCAGAAAGCGGAACACCCACAATCTGGTGGCATCCACAGCCATAGTGACCTCCGTGTGTCCGGTTCCCTGAAACAGTCCCGCAGTGGAATTGTAGATACCGTTACACCAGCACCAAAAAGCCATGATGCTCAGAAAATCCGCTGCCATGGCTATCACCGCTTCATCCTCTGAAAAGATACTGACAATCGCAGTGGAAATGCCCTTTCTGGATAGAATCATACCACCAACGAACAAAAAAATAACTGAGATATACATGGATATCTTATAGCCTTCCCGGGCGCGTTCCTGCTGTCTGGCTCCCATATTCTGCCCTACGATAGTCGCCACAGCTGAACCGATTCCGTTGGATGGCAGCGTAATCAATCCGTTTACTTTATTGCCTATGCCATAGGCTGCCATAGCTTCTACACCATAGACATATACATTCCTGCTCATCAACAGAAAGCCGAACTGCATGGTACTGCCCCCAATTGCTGTCGGAAGGCCAATACTGATGATGGACTTTAGCTTTTCTTTTTCAAAACGCATATGCCGCACATCCAGATGCACTGTCTTTTTCGGATTGGAAAGCAGGATAAATGCAATGACTGCCGGAACCGCCTTTGCAAGCAGCGTCGCCAAAGCTGCACCCGCAACATTCAAGTCCAGTACCACCATCAGAAGAGGATCCAGTACCATGTTGAGCGAAATTCCCAGCAAATTCAAAAACATAGGGCGTACCGTATCGCCCTGTGCCTGGTTGACGGCCTGAAAAATGTTGACCATGAATAGAAAAGGCATATCCAGGATCACAATCCGCAGATAGGTAATGCCATACACATATGTAGCGCCCTCTGCACCCAGCCAGCCCACGATACCGGGCGTAAATACAAAGCATGCGCCCGCACAGACAAGTGCAAACAGCATCGCACAGGCAAATATCTGATTTGCCATGGATTTTGCTTCTTCATCCTGTCTGGCTCCGATATATTGGGCAACCAGCACGGAACCTGCCACCGTGATACCTGACCCGAAATTGATGACGATATTCTGTACCGGTGTCACCAGGTTAATGGCCGCCAGCTGCTCCTTCCCAATCTGCCCCAGCCAATAGGTGTCCGTCAGATTGTACATCGTCTGTAAAAAACTGTTTATCACAACAGGAACCGCCAAGGATAAAATCGCCTTGTACATGTTCCCGTGTAAAATCAATTCCCTGTTTATCTTTTTATCTGCTGTTTTCATAGGAAACCTCTACAATTTCCAACAATTCTTCATACATCTTCTGTGCTTTTTCCTTTCCCCACCAGTCAAGGCTGTACACATACCAACTGCCGCCTTTTTTCAGTTGAAAGCTGCCGTCCTCAAACACCATGATGCCGCCGTCATATCCACCTTCGGCGCCGGCATACAGCACAATGGCATTCTTCCCCTCCCAGCTTCGAACCGGAAAAAAGGAGTTGACAAAGCCATGGTACGTATAGCTTGACAGCACCATCCGCAAATGTGCATACTCTTCCATATCATACATATAGAGTACGGATTCTACAGTATGATTGCCCTGTTGCCATCCTTCCGTATACACATGGATAAAGGCATCTTCTGTCTCCCCCAGGTCAAGGGAACTACTCACCTTCCTTGGTATCATGACACTGATTAGCGCAATCACAAACAACAAGACCAGACCCGTCACGATAATATCAAAATACCTGCCCACAGTCCCCAATATCCTGATTGGCAAAAATCCCTTTATTTTTTCAAGCCTGGCTTCCCTCTTGTCCCGTACATACTGATGCCCCAGAAATTCATTATACATTCTTTCCTTTTCTTCTTCGGTCTCACTATCCAGCCTGCCAAAGTCTGGCGTAATTTCTTCAGCCCTTGCAAACGACGAACAGGCAGCAAGCAGTTTTGTGTCATGGAGCTCCCTCGCAAAGTCATACATGTCACTGTACTGACCCGGATGAGTCTTCAACATGGTGTCCAGCCTGTGGGACGTATCCTGCAACTCCTCCAGCTTATCATGCAGCCGCAAGCTATACTGCTTCAAAATCGAATCTATCTTTTCCGGTTCCTTCTGCATCAGCAAGATTTCTTCAATGGAAAAGCCTGCCTTCCGCAAGGTCATAATCCCTTTCAGCTGCTCTACATCCTGCTCTGCATATTCATAGTAAGTTCTACCATTCAGTTCATAGCTTTGTGGCAAAATCAGTCCTTTTTCGATATAAAAGCGCACAGCGCGGTCAGTCAATCCGGTATTCTCACAGACGGCCTTAATCTTCATCACACTCATCTCCTATTTTCTTTGATAGGAAAATTGTAATCTTTAACGTAAGGTAAGTGTCAAGGCTTTTAGCTTCTCTATCTCTAAAGCATGTCCTGCCGTATCTGTAGGTGTCTCCAAAATAAAAGGCAGATGAGAAAGCGCAGGATGGTTGATGATGGCGGTCAGCGCCTCCATCCCGATATGGCCTTCTCCCAACAAGGCATGGCGGTCCTTATGACTGCCCCGCTCATTCAAGCTGTCGTTTAAATGAAAGGCCTTCAATTTGGAAAGCCCAATCACTTCATCAAACTCCTGCAGGGTTTCCTCCAGATGGTCCACGATATCATATCCTGCATCCCACATATGGCAGGAATCCATACAGATTCCCACTTTATCCTGCAGCTTCACTCTGTCGATAATGGCCTTGAGTTCCTGAAATGTCCTGCCGACCTCCGTTCCCTTTCCGGCCATGGTCTCCAGCAGCACCGTAGTCTGCATTTCGGGATACAGCACCTTGTTCAATGCATCCGCAATCTGTTCTGTGGCAACCTCTACCCCCTGACCCACATGGCTTCCCGGATGAAAGTTATAAAGGTTCCCCGGAAAATATTCCATGATTTTCAAATCCCCTGCCATCATCTCTACAGCCAGTTCCCGTAAATGTGCATCACCGGAGCAGGCATTCATGGTATAGGGCGCATGTGCCACTACCGTCTGAAGTCCGATTTCCCCAAACATGTCTGCAAAAGCACGTACATCCTCCTCATCAAAGGCCCGGGCTTTGGCACCCCGGGGATTTCTGGCAAAAAACTGCAGAGTATTGGCTCCGATGGACAGTGTCTCTTTCCCCATATATGCATAGCCCTTTGCAATGGACATGTGCGCGCCGATAATAAACATTTTGCTATTTCCTCTCTATTTTACAGTTTCTTCTCTTCGCTCAAAATCTTCATGAATTCTTCGCCGGTAATGGTTTCTCTTTCATACAGATATTTTGCCAGGTTATGAAGCGTTGACATATTTTCTTTCAGAAGAGCCTCTGCCTTCTCATACTGTTTCTTCACAAGTGCCACTACCATTTCATCAATTTTTGCAGCAGTGTCGGCAGCACAAGCCAGGGAAGTATCTCCGCCCATGTATTGACCGGTTACGGTTTCTAAGGCCACCATGCCAAATTCATCACTCATTCCGTATCTGGTAATCATGGCCCTTGCTAACTTGGTAGCCTGCTCAATATCATTGGAAGCACCTGTCGTAATGGAATGGAATACCAAATCCTCCGCTACACGTCCACCGGTAAATGTGGCAATCTTGTTTTCCAGCGCCTCTTTGCTCATTAGGTTCACTTCCTGCTCCTCTACCTGCATGGTGTATCCCAACGCACCGGAGGTTCTGGGGATAATGGTAATCTTGGTTACCGGAGCAGAATTAGTCTGCAGTGCTGCAACAAGTGCATGTCCAATTTCGTGGTAGGAAACGATTAGCCGTTCATGTTCGGAAAGTACCTTATTCTTTTTCTGGTACCCTGCAATAACGACTTCCACGCTTTCCTCCAAATCCTCCTGCGTCACACAGTTGCTGTTCCTGCGCACGGCACGCAAAGCAGCTTCATTTACCATATTGGCCAGTTCCGCACCGGAGGCTCCCGAAGCGGCTCTTGCAATGGCGTTGAGGTCCACATCCTCTCCCAGCTTGACTTTCTTGGCATGTACCTTGAGAATTGCCTCTCTTCCCGCCAAGTCAGGAAGTTCCACCGGAATGCGGCGGTCAAATCTGCCGGGACGTAACAGTGCCGGGTCCAGGGTTTCCGGCCGGTTGGTGGCGGCCAGTATGACAACACCCTTCGAAGCATCGAAACCATCCATTTCCGTCAAAAGCTGATTTAATGTCTGCTCTCTTTCGTCGTTGCCTCCCACCCCCTGCGTATCACGCTTCTTACCGATGGTATCGATTTCATCGATAAAGACAATACAGGGAGCTTTTTCGTTAGCCTGCTTAAACAAGTCTCTAACCTTGGCTGCACCCATTCCTACAAACATCTCTACGAATTCCGAACCGGATATGGAGAAAAAAGGTACCTCCGCTTCTCCGGCCACCGCTTTCGCTAATAGAGTCTTTCCCGTTCCGGGAGGTCCCACCAGCAGAGCACCTTTGGGCATGGATGCGCCCATTTCCTGATACTTCTGAGGAGAATGAAGAAAATCTACGATTTCCCTCAAGGCATCCTTCGCTTCGTCTTCTCCTGCCACATCTTGAAACTTAATGCCTGTTTCGCTCGCCACATACACCTTGGCATTGCTCTTACCAAAGGACATGGCATTTCCCATATCCCCATTCATTCTCTTCATCAGGAAGCGGGACAGAAGCTGCCCCAGCAGAATAAAGATAACTAATGGAGCAAAGAAGGAAAGGAGCATGCTCAGTATAGGATTCATTTCTTTTTCTTTGACTTCTCCAAATTGGCATC
>JBJFCM010000125.1:0-9138 GCA_051888955.1 Lachnospiraceae bacterium
CTGAGAAGGAGGATAACATGAGACTTGGTATCAAAGAGATTGAGGAGATTATTCCTCACAGACATCCGTTTTTACTGATTGATTACATAGAAGACTATGAGCCGGGTGTCGGCGCTGTCGGCTACAAGTGCGTAACCTACAGGGAGGAATTTTTTAAAGGACATTTTCCTCAGGAGCCGGTAATGCCCGGGGTGTTGACCCTGGAGGCCCTGGCACAGGTTGGCGCGGTAGCCATATTGAGCAAGGAAGAAAACAAAGGAAAGACCGCTTATTTCGGCGGCATCAACAACTGCCGTTTCAAGGGCAAGATCGTTCCCGGGGACAAGGTGCGTCTGGAGACTAAGATCATCAAGCAAAAAGGGCCCATGGGAATAGGGGAAGCGGTTGCCAGCGTGGACGGAAAAGTAGTGGTAAAAGCGGAAATAACCTTTATGATAGGCTAAAAAGGAGATGTGCGCATGATTCGGAAGCTTCTGATTGCAAACAGAGGAGAAATCGCGGTAAGGATTATTCGTGCCTGCCGTGAAATGGGAATAGAGACGGTTGCTGTCTACTCGGAAGCGGACAGGGAGGCCTTACATACGCAGCTTGCGGATGAAGCAATCTGTATCGGGCCGGCAGCTTCCTCCGAAAGCTATCTGAACATGGAACAGATTATCAGTGCTACCATGATTTCAGGGGCAGATGCCATTCATCCCGGATTTGGTTTTTTATCGGAAAATGCAAAATTTGCGGAACTATGTGAGCAGTGCCATATTACCTTTATCGGTCCAAGTGCAGCCATCATCCGCAAAATGGGAAATAAAGCGGAAGCGAGAAATACCATGATAGCGGCTGGTGTCCCTGTCATTCCCGGCAGCAAGGAAGCGATTCTGGAGGCAGAAAAAGGCGCCCGGATTGCAGAAGAAATCGGCTATCCGGTCATGATAAAGGCGGCCCTCGGAGGCGGAGGCAAGGGAATGCGTGTGGCATATACGCCGGAAGAGTTTACACAGGCCTTCCTGACAGCCCAGAAGGAAGCAAAGCTGGCATTCGGGGACGGCACCATGTATCTGGAGCATTTCATAGAGCATCCCAGACATATTGAATTTCAGATTTTGGCAGACAAATACGGCAATGTGGTCCATCTGGGAGAAAGGGACTGCTCCATTCAGCGCAATCACCAGAAGATGTTGGAGGAGTCTCCTTCCATGGCTCTTACCGATGAACTGCGGGAAAAAATGGGTGAGGCAGCAGTGAAGGCGGCTAAGGCGGCAGGCTATGAAAATGCCGGTACCATAGAATTTCTTTTAGAGAAAAACGGCAGTTTTTATTTTATGGAGATGAACACCAGAATCCAGGTGGAGCATCCGGTCACAGAATGGGTAACGGGGATTGATCTGATTAAGGAGCAGATTCGTATTGCAGATGGAACAAAACTGCCCTATGCACAGAAGGATATTCAGATTACCGGGCATGCCATTGAGTGCCGGATCAATGCTGAAAATCCCGAGAAGAATTTCAGACCTTCACCGGGTACCATTACCGATATGTACCTGCCGGGAGGCAAGGGCGTCCGCATCGATTCTGCCATTTACAGTGGCTATACGGTGCCTCCCTATTATGATTCCATGCTGGCCAAGCTGATTGTCCATGCCAAGAGCAGGGAAGAAGCGATTGCAAAGCTGCGGAGTGCTTTGGGAGAGGTCATCATCGAGGGAATCGATACGAATGTGGATTATCTTTACGATATTATCAATGACCCGGATTATATCAGCGGAAATGTTGACATTACATTTATTGAGTCGAAGTGTGAAAAGAAATGTTAAGGTGTCAGTAGACGAGAGGTATAGGCATGAAACTGAACAATATGTTTAAAAAAACAGGTGGCAATTATATCACGCTGAAAAGTGCCGGTACCGATGAAAGGGAGCCAAAGCCTGAGGTGCCGGAGGGGCTGCTGCGCAAATGTAATAAATGCGGCAAGCCTATCCTGACGGATGAAGTGACGAGCAATTACTATATATGTCCGAAATGCGGTGGCTACTTCCGCATGCACGCCTTTCGCAGGATTGAAATGATAACGGAGCCGGGTTCCTTTGAAGAGTGGGATATCGGGCTTAAGACACCCAATCCGCTTAGGTATAAGGGCTATGAAGAAAAAATCGAGGGACTTCGGGAAAAGACGAAGCTGGATGAGGCTGTCATCACCGGAAAAGGAAAAATCGGAACCCATTCTGCGGTGCTTGCAGTCATGGACGGCAGATTTCTCATGGCGAGCATGGGCGAAGTGGTAGGGGAAAAGCTTACCCGTGCCATTGAGCGGGCCACTGCGGAAAGGCTGCCGGTCATCATTTTCACCTGCTCAGGAGGCGCCAGGATGCAGGAGGGAATGACCTCCCTGATGCAGATGGCAAAGACCTCAGCGGCATTAAAGCGCCACAGCGATGCGGGACTTTTGTATATTTCCGTACTGACGGATCCTACTACCGGAGGCGTGACGGCCAGCTTTGCCATGCTGGGAGATATTATTTTGGCGGAACCCAAGGCACTGATTGGCTTTGCCGGACCCAGAGTCATTGAACAGACTATCGGACAGAAGCTTCCCAAGGGCTTCCAGCGTTCGGAATTCTTACTGGAGCATGGCTTTATAGATGCCATTGTGACAAGAGAAGAGATGAAGGAAAAGCTGGAACTGATTTTAAAGCTCCATGAGGAGTGTCCGCAGGCCTCGACTGCAAGGAATGGTGTGGATGCGGTACAGGCCGGTACGGGAAGGCGGTTGGAGGGAACCGAGAGTTTCAAAGGGAAACCGGTGGCAGATGAACCTTCTGCCTGGGATCGGGTGCAGCTTTCCAGAAAACAGGGCAGACCTGTGGGAGAGGATTATATTTGTCAGCTGTTTTCGGATTTCGTGGAATTCCATGGGGACAGATATTTTGCGGATGATCAGGCAATTATCGGTGGCATTGCTACCTTTCAGAACCGGCCGGTGACGGTAATCGCACAGGCCAAGGGGAAGAACACAAAGGAAAATCTTGTCCATAATTTCGGGATGCCTTCACCGGATGGCTATCGGAAAGCACTCCGGTTGATGAAGCAGGCTGAAAAATTTCACCGTCCTGTGATTTGCTTTGTGGATACACCGGGTGCATTCTGTGGCCTGGAGGCGGAGGAACGCGGACAGGGAGAGGCGATTGCCAGAAACCTGTATGAAATGTCCGCATTAAAGACACCGATACTTTCCCTGGTGATTGGAGAAGGCGGAAGCGGCGGCGCTCTTGCCATGGCGGTTGCCGATGAGGTGTGGATGATGGAGAACTCCATTTATTCCATTCTCTCCCCGGAAGGATATGCGGCAATTTTATGGAAGGACAGCACCAAAGCAAAGGAGGCAGCGGCTATCATGAAGCTGACTGCCGCGGATTTAAAAGGGGCAGGCATCATTGAACAGGTGATTGCGGAACCGGAAACCTTTACCCGGGAGACCTTTTCGGGGGTAATGGATGAATTGATGACAAGGATTGCAGCCTTCCTGGAAAGCTATTGCGGAATACCGGAGCATGAACTGGTAGAAAAGAGATACCGGCGTTTTCGAAAGATGTAAAAAATGCACTGTGCGGCACAGGTCGCACGCATTTTTTTGACTAAATTGATATGGCTTTAAAAACTATATGAAATGGTTGCAAAAAATAGATGTTGAGCCGGGAAAGGATGCAGATATGGAAGAACAAATGAATTATGAACCATTACGAATCGGGGAATTAACTGCCAGAGTACCGATTATCCAGGGAGGCATGGGCGTGGGCATCAGCCTGGGAAATCTGGCGGGCAGCGTGGCAAAAGAAGGTGGAGTAGGCATTATCTCTTCCGCGCAGATTGGCTTTCGAGAGCCGGATTTTGAACAAAATCCCAGGGAATGCAATCTACGGGCCATTCAGAAGGAATTTGATAAGGCAAGGGCTATTTCTCCCGATGGCATCATAGGCTTTAACATCATGGTGGCGCTTCGCTATTATGAGGACTATGTGAAGGCGGCCGCAGAAGCGGGCGCGGACCTGATTATTTCCGGCGCCGGACTTCCGGTGGAACTGCCGAAGTTTGTGGAGGGCTTTTCCACAAAGATTGCGCCCATTGTTTCTTCGGAGAAATCGGCCAAAGTGATTTTGAAATACTGGGATAAAAAATATGCCCGTACCGCAGACCTGGTGGTGATTGAAGGGCCGAAGGCCGGAGGCCATCTGGGCTTTACCAGGGAGCAGCTCGCTCTTTATGGGGAGGAAGGCGGAGACGGCGCAGCACATCTGGATTACGAGGATGAAATTAGGAACATCTGTCGGCTGGTAAAGGAGTACGAAGAAAAGTACGGATGTAAGATTCCGGTGGTGGTAGCCGGAGGCATTGATACCGGAGAAGAGATGGCACGGGTGATGAAGCTTGGCGTGCAGGGTGTACAGGTGGCCACCAGGTTCGTGACTACCGAGGAGTGCGATGCCGATGAGCAGTATAAAATGGCCTATATCAAGGCAAAAAAAGAGGATATCCAAATAGTAAAGAGTCCGGTGGGCATGCCGGGCCGGGCAATCAGGAACCCGTTTATGGATAAGGTGATGGCAGGGGAAAAGATACCACCGAAAAAGTGCCTGGGGTGTCTGCAGAAATGCAATCCCTCAGAAATCCCCTATTGCATTACAGAGGCACTTGTCCATGCGGCGAAAGGAGAAGTGGATCAGGCACTTCTTTTCTGCGGGGCAAATGCATATAAAGCCGGAAAAATGGAAACGGTCAAGGAAGTCATTGATTCTTTTATGAATTTTCGTGTATAATAACAGATAGATAAAGGAGAGGATTTCATGAATGCTTATGATACAGTAAATGATGTACTGGTAAATTTATTTAATGAAATCTGGAAGCTGGAAGAAAAGGCGATCATTACAGACGAATATAAGGATATTACCGTAAATGATATGCACATCATTGAAGCCATCGGACTTGGGGATGGTAACAATATGTCTACGATTGCAAGAAAGCTGGATATTACGGTAGGTTCACTGACCATATCCATGAATGGGCTGGTCAGAAAGAAATATGCGGTGAGAGAGCGAAGCGAGGCAGACAGACGAGTGGTCAATATCCGTCTTACGGAAAGAGGCGAGGGGGCATACAGACATCATGCCCAGTTCCATGAACGGATGGCGAAGGATGCGCTGGAGGTTCTTTCAGAGGATGAAACAGTGATTCTGACCCGGATGTTACAAAAGCTTTCGGATTTCTTTAGAAGGTATGAGATATAAAAAGGATTTTGCGAGAATATGTTTTAGAAAAGCGGCATAACATTTCGGTGTTATGCCGCTCTTTCCAAGATAACCAATACCATGCTGGCGAACACGCATTTGTAAATAATCAACCATCGTAAGGAGGCAGGTATGAAAATAACTTATATTGGCCATAGCGGCTTTCTGGTAGAAACAGAAAAGGAAAACTATCTCTTTGATTATTATCAGGGAGAGATACCGGAAATGGAGAAGACGAAGCCTCTCTTTGTTTTCGTCAGCCACAGGCATGCGGACCATTTTAATCCGGTAATATTTAAGCTGGCAGAAGAGTATCAGAATATCAGATTTATTCTTTCCTATGACATTAAGCTCAAGCCTTTTAACCTGAAAAAATGGCAGGTGGAGGAAAAAACGGCGGAATGTATGCAGACAGTGAAGGCGAATGAGGAATATGACATAGGTAGCTTTCATCTGCGCACATTGAAGTCCACGGATGAAGGGGTAGCCTTCCTTTTAACGACAGCGGCCGGAACCATCTATCATGCGGGAGATTTGAACTGGTGGTATTGGGAAGGGGAAGACAAGAGCTTTAACAACAATATGACAGCCTGCTTCAAGAAGGAAGTCGAGAAACTGACAGATGTGTCAATAGATGTAGCATTCGTGCCACTGGACCCCAGGCAGGAAGAATTTTATTATCTGGGACTGGACTATCTGATGAAAAAGGTGCGGGTGAAAACCATATTCCCCATGCATTTTTGGGGCGATTTTTCCGTAACAGACAGGTTCCTGGAGGAAGGCTATGGCGCAGGAGGAAACGGTACTGTGGTAAAAATCAGGAAAGCGGGAGAAACCTTTACAATCCCCTCATAATCGGCTATACTTTTGTTGTCAGTTAACCAATACCAAAAATGGAGGATATGCAGGCATGCCGGATTCAGAACAGAACAAGCAGTCTGATTTTATGATAGAAAAAATAAAAGATAGGCCAATCAACAAGAAAAAACTGCTGCGCAGGACGGTAACGACGGCTGCCATGGCAGTGATTTTCGGTCTGATAGCCTGCCTTACTTTTTTGATTCTTGAGCCGGTATTCAGCAATTGGCTGTACCCGGAGGAGGAGCCACAGACCGTGGTGTTCCCGGAGGAAGCAGATGAGATGGCACCGGAGGATATGCTGGTGGAAGAGGAAGAACAGGTATCCTTGCAGGAAGCTGTGGAGTCGGTGATATCAGAGGATGAGCAGATTCAGAAGATACTGGATAACATCCAGCTGGATAAGACTCACTATGTGCAGCTCTATGAAGCCATGGCAGACTATACGAAGGAGCTTTCCTATTCCATGGTGACGGTCACGGCTATGACCTCAGATGTGGACTGGCTGAATGATACCTATGAGAGCGAAGGGCAGACCTACGGTGTGATCGTTGCCAGCAACGGCAAGGAATATCTGATTTTAACGGATCGGAACACGATCAAACAGGCAGAAAGCATCACGGTGACCTTTTGTGACGGTACAAAGAGCGATGCCGTGATAAAGCAGATGGATAGCCAGACAGGATTGGCAGTGGTGTCTGTTCCCATTGTACAGATGGCAGAGAGCACCAGAAAAGAAGTAAAGGTTGCATCCCTCGGTTCTTCCAATGGAAAAAATATGGTAGGGACACCGGTGGTTGCGTTAGGATGCCCCATGGTTACCGTCGGGTCTGTGGAGTACGGCATGATTGCGGCTACGGGGAGTACCCTGTATAAGGTGGATGCCAATTACAGGCTTTTGCTGACCGATATGTATGGAAGCTCCAACTCCACGGGAGTGCTTTTCAATATGCATGGGCAGATCATTGGTATCATAACGGCAAATAATGTCAGCACAGACATGAAGAACAATATTACGGCAATCGGAATCTCCGACCTGCGAAAGCTTATTGAAAATATGTCCAACGGAAAAGAACCGGCATATATGGGTATCAGTGGCATGGATGTCACTGTGGAGGCCAATCAGGAAATGTCAGTGCCATTTGGCGCGTATGTCAGGGAAGTGGCCATGGATTCGCCGGCAATGCTGGGAGGCATCCAGCCGGGAGATGTGATTGTGGAAATCGGCGGCAGCAGCATAGACAATTTCAGCAACTATACATCCGAGCTTTTGCGGCTACAGGCAGGGCAGACTGTGACGGTAGTAGTACAGAGGCTGGTGCAGGACAGCTATAAGGAAATGGAAATGGAGATTACGCTGGGAACAGCGAAGTAAATAGAACTGTTACAAAACAGACAGAAAAGAGGAAAGTCATGAAGTATATTAAGGACTACAAGGAAGGCGACAGAGTTTTTGACATTTATCTGTGTAAGCACAAGCAGTCAGCAGTAACGAAGAACGGCAAGCCCTATGAAAACGTCATATTGCAGGATAAGACCGGCACCATCGATGCCAAAGTCTGGGAGCCGAACAATGCAGGAATCGAAGAATTTGATACATTGGATTATATTGAAGTTTACGGTGAGGTCAATAATTTCCAGGGGGCTTTGCAGGTAAACGTAAAACGTATCAGGGTGTGCAGAGAGGGAGAATATGACCCCTCAGATTATCTGCCGGTCAGCAGCAAGAACAACGACGAAATGTACAAAGAGCTGCTGGGGTTTGTGAACTCCATCGAAAATACCTACATGAAGCAGCTTTTGCAGGCATTTTTTGTGGAGGATACCGATTTTATAAAGAAATTCCGCAAATCCTCTGCGGCAAAGACCATGCACCACGGTTTTGTGGGCGGTCTTTTGGAGCATACCTTAAGCGTTACAAAGCTGTGCGACTATCTTTGCAAATCCTATCCTCTTTTGAAGAGAGACCTGCTTCTTCCTGCGGCCATGTTCCACGATATTGGCAAGACAAAGGAGATTTCCCTTTTCCCGGAAAATGATTATACGGATGACGGACAGCTCCTGGGACACATTATCATGGGCTGTGAAATGCTGGATGAAAAAATACATAAAATCCCCGGATTTCCGCCGGTGCTGGCTTCCGAACTGAAGCATTGCATCCTGGCCCATCACGGAGAATATGAATACGGTTCTCCCAAGAAACCGGCGCTGTTTGAGGCAGTGGCCCTGAACATGGCGGACAATACCGATGCCAAGCTGGAAATGATGACCGAAATCTTCGGCAGCGTAACCGATGCGAACTGGCTGGGATATAACCGGGTATTTGAGTCCAATTTGAGGGGAACGAGACTGGAGTAGGCTGAAACGAGGCCTGCCGGAAAGGTATTGGAGTGCAGATGGAATTTAAAAAAAATGACAGAGTGACCGTAACCATAGAGGATGTCGGAACGGAAGGGGAAGGCATCGGAAAAATAGAGGGCTTCACCCTGTTTATTAAAGATGCTGTCATCGGCGATACGGTGGAAGCCAAGATCATAAAAAGTAAGAAGCATTATGCTTATGCCAGATTAGAGAAGGTGATTTCACCTTCTCCTTTTCGTGTACAGCCACCCTGTGCCTGTCACAGACAGTGCGGCGGCTGCCAGATTCAGGCCATGGATTATGCAAAGCAGCTGGAATTTAAGCAGAATAAGGTAAAGAACAATCTGCTGCGCATCGGAGGCTTCACAGAAGAGGAAATAGAAAAAGTGATGGAGCCCATCGTGGGAATGGAAGAGCCCTATCATTACCGGAACAAGGCACAGTATCCCGTGGGCAGGGACAAAGAAGGCAATCCCATTGCAGGCTTCTATGCCGGCAGAACCCATTCCATCATTGCCAATACAGACTGCCTGCTGGGCAGGGAGGAAAATAAAGAAATCCTGGAAACCATTTTAACCTACATGCGGGAATTTCATGTGGAGCCCTATGACGAGGAGAGCGGGCAGGGGCTGGTAAGACATATCCT
>JBJFCM010000125.1:9238-10379 GCA_051888955.1 Lachnospiraceae bacterium
ATGCGAGTATCTGCCTCACCAGTCTTCTCTGGTAGAGCGGCTTGCACAAATCAACAACATGACAAGCGTGTCAGTCAGTATCAATACCGAGAAGACCAATGTCATCATGGGCAAGGAGATCCATACCCTTTGGGGAAAGGACACCATCTCTGACAGCATCCGCGTCCGCGATATGGAAAAAGCGGACATGGCCTTTACCGGAGAAAGCCTGGAATTTTCCATCTCTCCCTTATCCTTTTACCAGGTTAATCCTTCACAGACGGAAAAACTTTACAGCCTGGCCCTGCAATATGCAGGTCTCACTGGAAAAGAAACGGTCTGGGACTTATATTGTGGTATCGGCACCATCTCCCTGTTCATGGCCACGAAGGCAAAGCAGGTCTACGGTGTGGAAATCGTGCCCCAGGCCATTGAAGATGCCAAAGCGAATGCCTGCCGCAACCACATTACCAATGCGGAATTCTTTGTGGGAAAGGCAGAAGAGGTGTTGCCGGCATTTTATGAGAGCCAAAGTGGGAAGAATGAAAAACCGGTATCTTGTGCAAATGCTGCTTCAGGAGCCAATGCTGTTCTGGAGCCAGATACTGCTTCACAGGAAAATTCCGCAGTAGCCATGCTGCACCCGGATGTCATTGTCGTGGACCCACCCCGTAAGGGCTGTGATGAGAAGTGCCTGGACACCATGCTGAAAATGGCCCCGGAGCGCATCGTCTATGTGAGCTGCGACTCCGCCACCCTGGCCCGGGACCTGCGTATCTTGTGCGATGGTGGCTATGAGATGAAAAAAGTGCGGCCTGTGGACCAGTTTGGACATACGGTGCATGTGGAGACGGTCGTGTTGATGTCAAGGGTAAAATAGGGATAGCCGTCAAAAGGCTTGAAATAAAGGGTTTTAAGACCAAAGGTAGCATTTTTGAGTGCTGCTTTTGGTCTTTCTTTTTCTTGTTGGGGGAAACCTGTCGAATGGCTGAAAATGGTAGGGTTGTGGCTACACTTTTGATATAGGGGTAGGTTGTGAATACACTATTGTTAAAGGGGTAGGTTGTAGAAACACTATGGTTAAAGGCATAGGTTGTGGAAACACTAGTTACAATTCAGTGATTAACCAAATTCAGTAAATATAAAAGGTACAGGAGTTTGT
>JBJFCM010000126.1:0-4291 GCA_051888955.1 Lachnospiraceae bacterium
ATATCCCGGCGGGGAGTTGTCATCATGGTCTCGTAGGCCTCACCCGCCTGTCTGTAGGTCTCCTGTATCTTCTTACCGGTTTCATATACGGTATCCACCGTAAGCGGTTGCCCCTGGGATAGGATACGGCCTAATGCCGCCGCAGGAAGGTAAGGAATTTCCCGGACTTTAGAAACCGCCTCTTTGCAGAGCTTTGCCGGTTCCTGTAAGGAATATGCTGCATCGGTCTGTCCGGCCTGTTTTTCTTCCAACGCCTTCAAGGCATCTATGGTTTCTTCCATAGGCGCCGTATCTATGGAAAATCCGCTTCGTAACAGCTTGACATTTGCCTCCAGCGTCATGTGAAGGCGTATTTCTTCAAGCTGCCTTCTGGCTTTTATGTTCTCCGGCGTGGGTTCTGCCAAAAGAGCCTCTTCCTGTTTTCTTTCATATTCAGCAAGGCAGTCCGCCGCCTTACGGTAGATGCTCTTAGGATCCGCCAGATTGGCTTCTCCGGCAGGATGTCCCTCTGCCAGAGCACCGGCAATGGCCTCAAGCAGCTCCCCTTCTGTCGCCGGAAGGCTTATCTCCTTCACTTCCTCCATCCGGCAAAAGCTTTCTTCCGTGAGAGGTACTCCTTTTTCGATCAGCCAGAAGCCGTCCTCCACCGTCTCTACAGTAACCGGATATCCCGCTTTTTCTATGATTTTTTCTATTTGCTCCTGCAAACCGGAAAGGTCTGCATCCGATGCCTTCTGCCCATAATATCCGGGCAGTTCCTCTGCAAAATACCCTTTTCCCTGCCGGTTGGCATCCACAGCTCCGGCATGCTCTGCCAGATACAGGCTGTCGATGTCCGGCTCCATTTCATTGGTAACCATATATTTTACAGCGCCATCTGACAGTTCTGTCAGTTCCTTGCCTCTTGACAAGGCTTCCATGGTCTGCGCCACATTTTCCTGTGTTACGGGAACATCCTCCCTGGCAAAAGCTTTCACAAGGCTCTCCGCAAAGCTCACGCTTCCGGTTATCTCTGCCAGCTGATCCATGTCCAGGCTGTCAGTATATCCTACGATATCCACACCGGCCTTTACCAGCTCTGCTTTTATGGTATCAACAATAGTTACTGCTGTCTCTAGGTCCATGTCCGAAGGATGATAGCCTTCCTCTTGCAGTCTGGCAAAATCTTCATCAGACATAGAATTGGACATAACTGTCATGTAATTACGGTACAGGGCGATGTCCTCGCTCCCTGCTGCTGCCTGCATCACTTCCTCTGCCGTCCTTCCGTGGACGCCCTGGCTTCCATAGATTCCCTTGCTTCCATGGATGCCATATGCAGTGTTATCCGTAACTTTTTCAGAAATGTCCAATGCATAACCGCCTGCGGCCCTTCCCGATGTGGCTGCTGCGGCCTGATATCCAGTTGTAACCTTGTCTACATTTGAAGATGGTACATTGTTAAAAGAAATATGCATGTCTTCCCATTCCTCTCTCTGTAGTGCACGAAGACTCTGATACGTGCAAAAAGGTGAGCGCATCCTCACGCTCACCTTTTATTTCGTCATAGTTTTTCTTTTTCTTAACCCTCTAAAAAACCAATACTGCTGCCGTATAAGGAGGCAAATCGAAGGTAATGGAATAATCCTTGTAATTTGCAGGCTCTGCTTTCGCCTCCAGCACCTTCGGCAGTTCATGTCCGTTACCGCCAAAGCGTGTCTCATCACTGTTAAGTACCAGCTTGTATTTCTTTTTAGCCGGTACGCCCAGCTGATAATTCTCCCACATCATAGGAGTCATATTGAGAATGAACAGCAGATTGTTCCTACCCGTTTCCGTTTTTCTGAAAAAGCTGTAGGTGCTCCTGTCCTTGTCGTCGGCATTCAGCCACTCAAAGCCCTGCCAGCTGTTGTCTATGGAGTACATGCAGGGATATTTTCTGTAAAGTGAAAGCAGTTCTCCCACATAGGCCTTCAGGCCGCTGTTTAAGGGCTCTCCTAACAGGAACCAGTCTAACTCCCTGGCCTCGCTCCATTCTCTCTCCTGACCGAAGTCCTGTCCCATGAACAGAAGCTTTTTCCCGGCATGGCCGAACATATAGGTATAACCCACTCTCAGATTGGCATATTTATCCACATGATAGCCGGGCATCTTGTTCACCATGGAACATTTCAGATGCACTACCTCATCATGGGAGAGGGGCAGTATGTAATTTTCACTTTCGTTATAGCTCATGGCAAAGGTCATGGCGTAGTGATTATAGCTTCTGAAATAGGGGTCTAATTTCATGTATTCGCAGAAATCATGCATCCAGCCCATATTCCATTTAAAGGTGAAGCCCAGAGAATCGGTTCCTATATCCCCTGTCACCTGGGGCCATGCGGTAGATTCCTCTGCAATGGTCATAAAACCGGGATAGGTTCCTCTTACCACCGAATTTAGATGCTTGAAAAATTCAATGGCTTCCAGATTTTTATTGCCGCCATATTTATTGGGGCACCATTGCCCGTCCTGCTTTCCGTAATCCAGATAGAGCATGGAGGCCACTGCGTCCACTCTGATACCGTCGATGTGGAATTCCCGCAGCCAGAACAGTACATTGGCAATCAGGAAATTCTTTACCTCCGTCTTTCCGTAATTGAAAATCTTGGTACCCCATTCAGGATGCTCTCCCCGCCTTGGGTCGGGATGTTCAAAGATACACTGTCCGTCGAAGCAGCCCAGTCCATGGGCATCTGTTGCGAAATGGGCAGGTACCCAGTCCAGAATAACACCCACATTCATCTTATGCAGCTTGTTCACCAGATACATAAAATCCTTGGGCGTACCGTACCGTGCGGTAGGCGCATAATAGCCGGTGACCTGATAGCCCCAGGAGCCGTCAAAGGGATGCTCGGCAATTCCCATCAGCTCTACATGGGTATATTTCATTTCCTTCAAATACTCTGCCAGTCTGTCTGCAAATTCACGGTAATTATAGAAGCCGTCCTCTGTACCGTCCGGATGCTTCATCCAGGAGCCGATATGGCATTCATATATAGCAACAGGCCTTTTAAAAACATTCGCATTGTCCCTGGCAGCCAGCCATTTTTCATCTCCCCAGGCAAAGCCCTCCAAATTCGTTACTCTGGATGCCGTACCGGGACGCATTTCCGCATAATTGGCAAAAGGATCCGCCTTGTAAAGCTTCTGTCCGCTTCCCGTCGTAATCAGGAACTTATACAGGGCACCTTCTTCCACTCCGGGCACAAACAGGGTGTGGATACCGCCGGGTCCCAGCTTTTGCATAGGATGGCTCTCCTCATTCCAGTCATTAAAGCTTCCTATCACATGTACAGCTGCTGCATTTGGTGCCCACACTGCAAAAAATACACCCTCCACACCATTTTCTTCAGAAAAATGTGCCCCCAGCTTTTTATAAATGTCATAGTGCGTACCCTGGGCAAATAGATACTGGTCGGCTTCGGAAATCGTTACCAGTTCCCGCTTTGCTGCCGTCTTACCGCTTTTTTTCATGAAATATCTCCCGCCTTTATATAAAATCTTTTTCTCTCAGAATAATCATATCCTCATCATCGTACCGCTTTGCCACCAGAATATCGAAGAAATGTCCAAGAGTCTTTCTGTTGGCATGCCTGATTGCTTCGTCCAGAAGCTCTTTTACTTCTGAAATCGTTACAGCATGATCGCTGGTCTGTCTCTCTGCAATACGGGTATGCAGCGCCAGCACACCTAACTCATCAATGCTGTACTCCTGCTCTCTGGCATACTTCTTGCCATAAGCAACCAGGGAATCATTGTCCAATGCTTCTATATCAATGCGGATATTAAAGCATTCCTTCAATATCGGATTTCTCTTTAACAGCTTACTAACAGACTTTTTGGTATCTTCCATGATTACAATCAGTCCGCTGTGTTCCTGCTCCAACGCACCACACATCTGCTGAACCACTTTATTCTCCAGTCCACCCGCCTTCAGTACAATAAGTGCACCGTTTGCCAGTTCGCCAAAAATCTTATCTACACCCTTTTGGTTCAGGGTAGAGCCTGAAATCTTAGCAATTCTGCCTGTCAGATTACTGTCTGTCTGTTGCACTTCCTTAATCAGATTCTTAGCTAAGGACAGGGTATCCATTCCCTCTTCCCCTGTGATAAGTACATTGCCCGTGTAGGCCGCCATGCTGATATTATCAATGGCATACACAATCTGCTCTCTCGTCTTTTTGCTCTGAATATAAGAACCAAACAGCTGCCTTTCTTCCGGAGACATAGAGCGAACCTTCCGCTTTTTCTCCGAAGCATCCTGCATTTC
>JBJFCM010000126.1:4391-7891 GCA_051888955.1 Lachnospiraceae bacterium
TGCAGCCTCATCAGCTTCTTCGCTATCTTCTGCTTCTCCGGTCTCGTCTGCTTCTGCAGCCTCATAAGCTTCTTCAATATCTTCTACTTCCCCAGTCTCGTCAGCTTCTTCAATATCTTCTACCTCTTCGACCTCTTCCAGTTCCTCGGCCTCTTCGATGTCCTCCGGTTCTCCGATTTCTTCCAGTTCTTCAATTTCTTCGAACTCTTCGGCTTCTTCTATCTCCTCCAGTTCCTCGGTCTCACCGGCTTCTTCAACAGCCTCTTCTGCCTCTTCAACATCTTCGGCTTCCTCGGTCTCGTCAATATCCTCCGGTTCCCCGATTTCTTCCGGTTCTACGATTTCACCGTCATCTCCATTCTCCGTGATTTCCTCGATATCCTGAACCTCTTCGATATCTTCTGCATCCGCAAAAGTTTCCGTTTCCTCAGTCTCCGGCAGATTACTGCCTGCTCCCTTTTCCAGTTTTTCCAACAGGCCGTCTCTGACAGCAGCATCAAACTCAGTGAACATAGCCCCTGTCTGCTCCATCACATGCTGGCGCACAGCCTCCATACGCTTCTGTTCACTGTCCTTCTTCATTTTTTCCCATTCAAGTAAAACGTCCTCTAACCGAATCTGACCGGTAATCTGTTTCTCCACCTGCTCAGCTTCCGGCATAATCATACTAATCTGACCATCATATTCCATACCGAGAATCTTGTTGAATTCTTTCGGCATCTCAACTGACATTGGTGTCACCTTGTTTTCCGTTTCCTTGGAAGCTATAGGCTCCTCTTCCTTTTCTTCCGGCTCCAGAGTCTCTTTCTTCATTTCTTCCATGACCTGAGCCGCTGTGGTATCTATCTCTCCTGTCTCGCCAAAAAAGACCTCTTCTACTTTGGTTTCTTCCGGCTCAACCGGCTCCTCTTCACTTTCCTCATCCGGCAGATCAATCATACCCGTATCCGACGACAAAATTCCCGTAGAGGGCTCCTCAACGGATTCTGCAGAAATCTCTTCGGAAGCTTCTGTCGGTCCCTCCCATAGCTCTTTCATATTCTGAGCCAGTTCCTTTTGTATATTGATGGTATCATACTGCCCTACTCCCATCAGCTTGACCTGAATATCCAAATCCTGTGCCGGAATTTCCTTAGTGGGAGCATTTACTAAATCTTCTTCGGCCTGTTCTTCTGCCGGCTCTGAAGTTCCTTCTACAGATTGTTCTGCCGGCTGGCTAATGCCTTTCATCTGATTGTACCGTTCCTGCTGGTCAGCAGTCAGAGGCTCATGCAGCATTTTCAGTTCCATAGCTTTTAAAACATACTTACCTTCACCGAACCAGAGAATCAGTTCATCACATTCCTCAACACACTTTGTGGCCAAACCAATCCTATGATACAGATAAGCCAGCTCATACGCCCATTTTTCGCTATAATCCTTGGACTTCAGCTCCTCCAGGACTGCAATGCGCTCCTCCAGGCTGACATCCTGTGCCTCATATAACTTATACTGCAATACATAGCGACCGCTGTCCTTGGGTGCCACCTGAACAAATTCCTTGTAATATTCTACCGCCTGTACAAACTCTCCCATCTTGATGGAAAGCTCACAAAGAGAGTACACAATAGAACGTCCTCCCGGGTGCCTGTCATATGCCAATAAAAGCATATCCCGCGCATCCTCAAAACGACGGTTGATTTTATAAAGATCGCTGATAGTACACAGCATCATAACGCTCTTGACACGGCGCCAGTCAATCGTGTCCGCAATCGCTGCTGCATCAACATATTCGCCCTTTGCAATTAATGTCTTGATTTCTTCTGACCTGATTTTATATTCGTACTTATCCACGGCTGCTGCCTCTCTTAAATAGATATTCTCAGTTTCCAATTTCTATGAAAGTGTAAAATAACCCACTATTTATTTACTAAGTTTATCATATCCTGCCGTATAATGTCAAAAAAATATCGAGGAAAATGCAGAAAAAATACAAGATATTGTGCATTTCCTCGATATTGGATTACTATATGTCGTAATTTAGTCTGTTTCCACAACTCTGGTAAATACTAACGGGTAGTCCAGACCGGGAAGAATATCATCTCCTGCACCATCCTCCACAGTTCCAATGGTAAGTGTATCTTCAAAAACAGAGAAGGTGTCATAACTGCTTTCTGTAAGCTCTGCCTCTGTATCTGCCATGCAAATCTTATCGCCATCTATTTTATAGACACCATTCGATTCCATCATACCCAGCATCGCATCCATATCCAGCTCTTCTTCTATCATGGTACGCATATACTCTTCCATCGTAAAACCATACATGCTCTTTACCAAAGCATCTGCTTCTTTTTTGGTATAACCGCTGTCCTTAAAAATACCATACATGATATCCATACTATAGTCGATGAAATCATCCTCCCAGCTATTAAAGCTTTCCACGAAGGCAACTTCATCTATATACATTCTGCAGGTGCCATCTTCATTGAAATCAAGCAGGATGGTTACAGGTAGAGAACTCTCGAAATCAGCAAAATCTTCGCCCATTTCTTCCGCAAGCATAGGACCAAAATCATAACTCAGGCTCCATGTTCCCACCAGCGGAGAGGAAGCATACATTTCTGCTGTGATTACCTCCAGATAATCCTGAAGCTCTGCGGAATCAGGATACTGCTCCAATGCCGCATTAATCGCTGCCAACGCGTCCGCATATCTGCCTTCCGCTACTGCCTGCCCGGCAACCTCGTATGCTTTCGTTACTACATCGGTGTATATAGCTTTCTCTAAAGAGTCTATTTCATCCTGCAGTTCCGTATCATCTGTCAGAACAAGCAAGGCATCCTCCAGCACATAAATAGCTGTTTCATAATCACCATTGTCCGAATAGGATTTTGCTTCGCTTAAAGCATCCTCACGGAAAAGGGACTTTGCTTCCTCAATGCCGGTCTGCGCAAGCTCATAATTGGCAGTATCCTCTTCAATGACCTTTGCATACTCCTCCATAGCCGCTATGTAGGAGCCTTCCTCCTTGTAGGCTTCCGCATTGTCAAAAGCTGTACGGGAATCATTGATTTCACTCACCAGATTAATAGTCTCATATACCTCCGGATCATCTTCCAGAATGCTGTCATACAACACATCCAGTTCTCTGCTGACCGTCTTATAATCCTTCTCACCGCTTAGGAAATCCTCTTTTAACTGGTCTGCATAATCATAAGCTAATTCCGTGGCTGTAGCTATATCCTTCTCACTTTTCAGTTCGTCATAAAGCACAGCTACCGTATCCATATCGCCGGCAGCAAAGGCTTTTTCAATTTTGTTAATCGGGCGGTTCATCCAGATAAAAACAAGGACACCGCATGCTATAATAATCAGCAAAAGCAAAATCAGGACAACTATCAGACCTGCTTTACCCTTTTTCTTCTTTTCAGCCTTTGGTGCTGCAGGCTGAGGAACACCGGTCATTCCCATTCCCTGTGGAGGAACAGGCGGCACAGGAGGCACTACATTACCACCCACCA
>JBJFCM010000126.1:7991-10368 GCA_051888955.1 Lachnospiraceae bacterium
CCCATTCCCTGTGGAGGAACAGGCGGCACAGGAGGCACTACATTACCACCCACCATATTGGGTACAGGTGTTGGTACCGGACCAGGTGTCGGCACAGGACTGGGTGCTACAGGCTGTTCCGGTGCGGGTACTGGTGTCGGTTCCGGTGCAGGTGTCGGTTCAGATACTACGGGCTGCTCCGGTGCAGGTGCTGGTGTCGGTTCCGGTACGGGTATCGGTTCAGATACTACGGGCTGTTCCGGCACGGGTGCTGGTGTCGGTTCCGGTGCGGGTGTCGGCTCAGATACCGGCGCGGGCTGCTCCGGCACGGGTACGGGTATCGGTGCCGGTACGGGTGTCGGCTCAGATACCGGCACAGGTGCGGGTGTCGGTGCCGCTACAGGCGTACCGCAATATCCGCAGAACTTTGAGTTGTCACTAATTTCTTTACCACAGTTGGCACATATCATATGTAATTCCACCTCTCACAATCTTTTTTTATCGGTATGCAGATGTATACCGATTTATGAGTCTAAACATACAAATTTATTATAATTCCTATATTTCGGACTGTCAATCACTCTACCATGAGAAAGTATTAAAGTAATACCTCCTGCACTACTCCTCCAGCAGGTCAGAAAGCTTTGCAAACTGCTCTAAGGTCAGCGCTTCTCCGCGGATAGTGGGAGAAAGCTGCATTTTTTCCAAAGCAGCCACTACCTGTTCCCTGGTCAGGAAAAGGTTCTGTGCATTGGAAAGACTATTGGCCAAGGTCTTGCGGCGCTGGTTGAAGGAGGCCCTTATCAGAGAAAACATAAAGGTCTCATCCTTTACGGATACCGGTGCTTCTTCATAACGGGTCAGTCTGATGACTGCACTTCCAACATTCGGCCTTGGAATGAAACAGTTGGGCGGAACCTGCGCAACAATCTCCGGCTTTGCATAATACTGCACTGCCAGAGACAACGCACCGTAATCCTTAGTGCCGGGACCTACCTGCATCCTGTCCGCCACTTCCTTCTGCACCATGATTGTAATGCTCTTTAACGGCACATGGTTTTCAAACAGCCCCATGATGATAGGGGTGGTGATGTAATATGGCAGATTTGCTACCACCTTCACCGGCTTACCCCCATTTTTCTCTTCTACAATCTTGTTCAAATCTACCTTCAGAATATCATCATTAATAATGGTAACATTGTCATATTCTTCCAGTGTTTCCTGCAATATGGGAATCAGATTCTTGTCGATTTCCACCGCCACCACTTCACCGGCACGTTCTGCCAGATACTGGGTCATGGTGCCGATGCCGGGACCGATTTCCACCACGCAGTCCTCTTTTGTAATATCTGCAGCATCCATGATTTTCTCCAGTACATGCGTATCCACGAGAAAATTTTGACCGAATTTCTTTTGAAAATTAAAATTGTATTTCTGCAATACTGCAATAGTGTTCTGCGGTATTCCTAAAGTTGCCATGATATCCTCCTTGCACCCTTACTCCAGATACATCGACTTTAACTGCTCCCGTTTTTCAGGCGTCAGCCCCATTTCCCGTTCCAGAAAAGCATCCACGCTTCCATGCTCCTGCTCCATTTCATCAAACACGGATTCCGCATACGCCCTGTCCACCGTAAACAGCAGCCGGATAGCCTCTGCCTGTCGCCTGCCTTCCTCCGAAGAGAAATCCATATGCCCGGTCAGGGTGCTCATCAGGATATCCACATCCTTCCTGCCGAATTCATTCACCTTCATGTAATCCGCTATGATCTGCTCTCTGGGTATGGAAAGTGCCGACAGCAGCAAAATAGTACCTACGCCTACCCGGTCTTTACCGGCACTGCAATGCCAGAGGACCGCACCCTCCTTTTGTGAGAGCAGAATATTAAAGAACTTTCTGTATTGCGCTCTGGAAAAAGGATTGGCAATAAGATTTTTATACATATTTTTCATATAACCAAGGGGTGTGCCACCATTTTCTTTGATGGCAGAAATCACCTTGTTCACTACAGCATTACTGTCCTCGGTTTCCTCCTCTTCCCGGGTAATGCCCAAGGTTTCCTCTTCCAGGATGGGATTTGCAATATATGCCACACCTGGCAGGTCCGGGTCCGGCTTTAAATTCCTTTCTGCTGAGGTTCTGAAATCCACAATGGTCTTCAAACAATACTCCGAAACCAGAACCTTTCTGTCTGTTTCTGTGGAATCCGCTAAAGCACCGCTTCTGATAAGCCTGTGCCTTTTTATCAATCTGCCGTCTATGGAACGGTAGCCTCCCAGATCCCTGGTGTTGCAAAGCCCTTCCAGTTCAATGCGCACTGTCTCCTGCAACTTCCCTTCCAGCTTCATAAACAGTTCTATCACTTCTATCAGGTTGTCGCACCTTGCATACAAAAGC
>JBJFCM010000127.1:0-10297 GCA_051888955.1 Lachnospiraceae bacterium
ACATTCAGTGTAACCACGACTTCTCCGTTGGAATCCATCGAAATACCGGCAATTGGCGAGTCCTGCAATAAAATGTCTGCAAACGCCTGGTGTACCCGCGGATCACAGATAACGGAATACACGGGTTCTGCTTCCGCCTGCTCCCCCTCAACAGTAATTTCCATAGCAGCCGCTTCTTCATTCACGTTCTGCTCTATTACCTCCGCTTCACTGCCGAGTGCTGCTTCCAACACGGACCATTGTGTTTCTGTGAGATTTCCATCGTACAATTTCAGGTAATCATCCCCAAAATAACTGACGAATTGTTCCTCGGTCATGGTTACCATATCGTAAGTGATACCGTATCTGCCCCATTTTAACAGATCCTCCAGATAATATCGGGCCGTTACCACCTGTGATGCATCCGCAACAAACTTTCCCTCCACTGAATCAGCAATTGTATCCATGCCATTCTGCAGGGCATTTTTCCGGTTTGCAAATGCTCTTACATCTATCACCTTAGTACCATCAAACTGCCCGTCTACTTCCAACTGGCTCTTTGCTACATTGTAGCGGATGATTTCCTGCAGCGCATTCATCAACATATAGTCAAAGGTACTGGTTTCCTCAAAGCTTTCCTCCTGGGAGAACAGATTCCAGTCATAGCTGATCCTCCCAGCAGGATAATTGGCATTGTTAGTCCTCACGCTGGTAAAAGAATAAAATACCAGTATGACAACACAAAAGACTGCCAGAAAAGCGGATAACTGCTGTATCCCGTGAAATAATATACTTTTTCCTTTTGTTAATCCCTTATGCTTTCTCACCCTTCTGCTCCTCGCTCTACTGCTTATCCACCTTATAGCCCACACCCCATACCACCTTCAGATACTTTGGCTCCTTGGGATTGATTTCTATTTTTTCCCGGATATGTCTGATATGTACCGCTACCGTATTATCCGCACCGATAGCCTCTTCATTCCAGATGCTTTCATATATCTGATTAATGGAAAATACCCTGCCGGGATTTTTTACCAGAAGCAATAATATGCTGTATTCAATAGGGGTCAGCCTGACCGGCTCCTCATCTACTGTCACTTCCTTGGTATCATCATTCATGCACAGGCCGCCAATTCTGAATACCGCGTTATTTTCCGCATTTAAGCTGCCCAGTTTGGTATAACGGCGCAGATTGGACTTGACCCTGGCCACCAGTTCCAACGGATTAAAGGGCTTTGTCACATAGTCGTCCGCACCGATATTCAGTCCTAAAATCTTATCCATATCCTCGGATTTTGCAGACAGCATGATAATCGGAATACTGCTGTATTCCCTTATCTTCAAGGTGGCATGGATTCCATCCAGCTTCGGCATCATGATATCTATGATGAGCAGATGAATATCCTCTTTATGCAAAATCCTGATGGCTTCCTCCCCATTATAGGCCTTAAAAATCTGATACCCCTCCTGTTTTAGATATATCTCAATCGCTTCCACAATCTCTTTATCATCATCACAAACCAGTATATTCGCCATGTTTCCACCCTCTTCATCAAATAACCTTTACTTCAACATCAAAAATGCACCCAGATTTCCCCGTTTTCCATGACTTGCTCTATGGGAAAATAAAAGACTGCTGTTACAGCAGGTGCAGATATCCGTCACTGATATCTGTTCTTCGGTAAGCCCTGCCTGCAAAAATACCTGCTCATTGGCTTTCCACAAATCCAGTTGATACTTTCCGGATGCCTTTCCGGGTTCCAGCACCGCCTCGCCGAATTCCTTTCTGAATTCTTCTGCCACGTCCTCGGATACCTCATAGCAGTCCTTACAGATGGAAGGCCCGATTGCTGCCAGAATATCCTTTTTCTCACAACCATAGGTCTCTACCATACGCGCTATCATCCTACCGCCAATCCGGCCAACAGTCCCCCGCCATCCGGAATGGGCCAGACCGATTACTCTTTTTACCGGGTCAACAAAGTACAACGGCACACAGTCAGCAAAAAAGGTCGCCAGCACAATGCCTGTTTCATTTGTCAAAAGTCCATCAACATCTGTGTAATCCCTGGGTCTTACTACTCCCTTGCCACAGTCTTCCTTCGTCACCACCCTGATATTGGTGGTATGGGTCTGATCCGAGCAGACGAAGTCTTCCATACTGCATCCCAGCACGTCCGCAATCCGCCTGTAATTTTCCTCTACCGCTTCTTTTTTATCGCCTCTGGTGAAGCTCAAATTCATAGTAGAAAAAATCCCTTCACTGACACCTCCCATGCGGGTGGAAAACAGATGCTCCACCACCCCTGTCTGTGTCAACACAGGAAAGGTGAGATAGGTCATATCTCCTTTTGTATTGATCTGTATAACCGGTTTCTTCTTCGTTTTTCTTCTAAATTCCATATTTTCCTTCATCCTGCCGTGTACGGCACAGGTTACCCTCTCGTATAAATATGGGGAAACGCATTTTTTATCCAGACTGTTTCCTCCTGCAAAATACCAACAACATCATATCGCACAGGTATCTCTGCCGGAATGCCTTTTCTATAACGGTAATAGTCCGCTACCCGACAGATTTTACGCTGCTTGGCAGTACCGACTGCCGCAAGCGGATTGTCAAAGGCAATGCTGCCCCTGTACTTTACCTCTACAAATACCAGATATTCTCCGTCGAAGCCGATAATATCAATTTCGCCCTGTCTGCAACGGAAATTCTGCTCCTTTATCCGAAAGCCTCTTTCCGTCAGATACAGCGCCGCCTGTGCTTCTTTTTCCGTACCGGTTCTTCTGGTATTTTTGTCTGTCAAATGCAGTTCCTCCTGTTTTTCGCTTATGCTCCCTATTATCATAGTATACTTCCGGTAAAAAAGCCAGTGTAAGATATTTACACATAGGTTTTGGTGAGTCTGGCACCTAAACGGCTTAAAAGCTCATTGGTGATAGTGCCTGCCTTTTCGGCAAGACTGACCGCCTTTATTTCTTCTGCGCCGTCCTTTCCGATTAACGTAGCGATATCTCCTTCTGCCACATCCCCAATATCGGTAACGTCTAACATGGTCTGGTCCATACAGATACGTCCTATGATAGGCGCTCTTTTCCCTTTAACAAGAGCACAGCCCTGTCCTGACAGGCTTCGCGGCAATCCGTCCGCATAGCCGATTGCAATCACCGCAACTCTGCGCACTTCCTTTGCTTCATAAGTCCTGCCATAGGATACGAATTCCCCCGGCTCCACAGTTCGGATGCAGCCAATCCTGCTCTTTAACTCCAAGACCGGCTTTAAACAAACAGGAAGTTTTTCCTTCGCATGATTGGTGGAACAGCCATACAGCGCAATTCCAGGCCTTGCATACTGCATTCCCTGCATAGGATAAAACAAAAGTCCATAACTGCTCTGCATATGATACTTCAATTTTCGGTAACCTTTATCCTCAAGTGTTTCCTTGAGTGCCATAAAATCCGCAATCTGCTTTTCCGTAAAGCGGCGGTCCTCCTTAAGGCTGCTGTCTGCAGCACTCATATGGGAATAGATGCCCTCCACCGTAATTCCGGGCAAAGAAATCACCCTCTCGATTGCCTCTATATCCCGAAAAGGAATACCCAGCCGGTTCATTCCGGTATCTACTGCCAAATGACCACAGATAGGGTATCCCGTATCACTGAGCGCCTTAGCATAGGTTTCATCCACTATGGTCTGCATCAAATCATAGCGATAGAGCAAAAAAGCATCTCTTGGCATGGTATACCCCAACACCAGAAGCTTTCCCGGTATATCCGCATTTCTTAAAGCGATGCCTTCCTCCAGGGATGCCACTGCAAAAGTATCACAACCTTCGCGGCTTAAAGTTTCCGCCACACGAACGGCACCATGTCCATAGGCATCCGCTTTCACTACTGCCATACATTTACAATCCTGTGGTAAAAGATCAGAAAGCACTCTATAATTCCATTTTAAGTTTTCCAAAGAAATTTCCAGCCAGGACCTTCCCGGTTTCTCCTTTAGATACACCGCTTGTTCCTCCTTTTCTGCCATTTTGTCGCATACTGCCGCAGCCATAACCACAGGTATACGATGCAAAGGCTGCCAATCAATACTGCCAGGTAATAAACCGGGCTAACCGTCAGAATAAAAGAAAGCTTCGTCACTTTGACAAATCCTCTGACCAGCAGGATGACAAAAGGATGCACAAAATATAAGAGCATGGGTCCTTTTAAATAAAAACTGCTTTTTTTCTTTTCTTTTCCCGGAACTATTAATAGATACCGGAACAGATACACCATGCAGATTGGCAGTATCAGATACATACTGTCATGCCGTTGCATATCATAGCTATGCAATAAAAGTCCCTCTACACACATAAAAAAGAGACAAATAAAAAAATTTCTGAGCGCATATCCCGCTTCTCTTTTGTCGGGTTGCAGTTTACTTCTCCAGACCGCCATTTCATATCCCAAAAGTAAAAAAAGCGGTGCAAACAGCAGTCCGTTTCTGGTATAGGAAAAGAGACGGAACATGCCTTCGTACATGCTTTTCACAAAAGGGATCTGCACACCAATTCCGTAATAGCTGTCTCCGAAAAGCCCTACCACATACAAAAGAATTGCCACCGGCATTACACCCCTTTTCCAGTACCGCAGTAACAGCCAGGCAATGAGCAGTCCTATCATGGATGCCGGAAGATACCACAAATGATAATAAGTACCGTCAAAGAAAATATCCCGCAGTATCTTTCCTGCAAGAGCTGCTGGTGTAACCGGCTCCTTCAGCACTCTATAAAACTGCACCGGCAGATAAAAAAGCGTGACTGCCAGGTATAAAAGCCCTGTCTTTTTGAGACTTGCTAAAATCCTGTTTATGCCACTCTCTTCCTGCATTGCCACATACAGTACAAAGTACCCCGTCACCATGAAAAAGAACGGTACCGCCACCCTTGCCAACACTCTTGTCAACAGGAAATCCGCTGTTTCGTTTAGACTTTCCAATGGTGAAGTGTGGTTAGCCACTACCAGAAATGCCGCTATCCATTTGAAATCATCCAGCTTCCCTATTCTCACACTCTGCTGCAACAATAAATCCCCCTTTACTTCCCATCACGAATACGCTGCCCTTTTGGGGCAGTCTGACTACTGCTTCATCGTTGCACGGTACGAAGCCGGCCTGATAACGGCGCTTACCTACCTGAAACCCCAATGGAGCTTCCGCAAAGGAATACTCTTTTATGCTTTCTGACTGTTCTATCAAATATTTCCTGATTTTTTCTACAATCTCTTCATCTAAAACTCCCTGATAAAGAAATGCATATCTTGTATCCTTTTCTCTTAAACGCAACTGCCGCATTCTGTTTCACCCACCTTTACCTTACCAACATCTCAAGACGCTATATCGATTCACTTATCATTTCGTGCTGGTGGCCAACCGAATGATTTCATTTACCACCTGCTTAAAATCCAGTCCGATTCCCTTCATCATATTGGGAAAACGGCTGTGAGAGGTAAATCCCGGAATCGTGTTGATTTCGTTGAATACAATCTCCTTTTTATCCGTAAAGAACATATCCACTCTGGTAAATCCCTTACAGCCTAAAATTCGGTAAATCCGGCCTGCTGTCTCTCTGATTTTTTCCTCCTCATCAGCCTGTATCCGGGCCGGCATATGAATGGCTGACGTCTTTAATGTATATTTCTCTTCATAGTCAAAAAATCCCCGGGAAAGTTCGATTTCGTCCACACGACCAATGGTAAGCTCCTCGTTTCCCATCACTGCACAGCCTACCTCAAATCCGCTTATGGCTTCCTCTATTACCACCTGAGCATCATGTAAAAACGCTTCTCTTATGGCCTTTTCCATTTCCTCTTCCTGCGTTACCCGGCTGATGCCGAAAGACGACCCTGCCCGGACAGGCTTTACAAATACCGGCAATCCCAACCTCTTTATCTGTTCTTCTTTTTCTGTATATTCCCCTATGCTCTTTAAGCAGACGCTTGCCGGCACTTTTATCCCTGCGAGCGACACCAGCGTATGGGCCAGCGCTTTGTCCATACCGAGCACAGAGCTTTCCATGCCACAGCCTGCGACAGGAACACCTGCCATCTCACACAAGCCCTGTATGGTCCCATCTTCCCCGTTCTTGCCATGGAGAACCGGAAAGGCAATGTCAAACGGTACTTTTTCCAGTCCGCCTCCTCTGTCCACCCAGAGAAAAGGCTTCTCCCTGCTCATGGAAATTGTTGCCGGGAAACAGCGGCTTTCCATCCACCTGTTTTCCTCTATTTTTTCTTCTTCTCCCTCGTAGTAAAAGGCCCGGCCATCTCTTGTAATACCAAGATGTAGCACCTCATATCTGCTTCTGTCAATGGCTGCCATTACAGCCGATGCCGATACCAGGGACACCTCATATTCCGTAGAACAGCCTCCAAATATTACCAGTACTCTCTCCATCTTACTTAACCTCGCTTTTTTTACCAAATTATAACTATCCAAATCATAACAACAAGATTTTCAAATGCCTTTAAGTATTTCTTAGGATTTTCTTAAAAACAATGGCACTCACAAAAAAACACCCTGAAATTTTCTTTCAGAGTGCTTTCATTTCCAATTCAATTTTTCATTTTCCCCTTTATTTTATCCATGGCATCCACAAACACCAGGATTTCTGCCACCACTTCATACAGCTCCGGCGGTATCATGTCTCCAATTTCCAGTCTGGAAAGCGTGTCCGCCAGTTTGGCATCCTCATGCACCGGCACATTGGCTTCCTTTGCCTTTTCCAGAATTCGCTCCGCCAGCGCCCCCTTACCAGTCGCAATGACCTTAGGTGCCTCTTCCTCCGGATTATATTCCAGTGCAATCGCCTGTTTAATTTTCTTTTTCTTCTCTTCCAAGCTCCTCACCCCTTAAAGAAATACTTCCCGGGTTACAGGGGATATCCCATCCCTACGCCCTTACATCAAACGCATATTGTGACAATACTGTCGCATTTTTATCAGCCTGCAGGATTCTGTCAATCGGGCTTTTTTCTATCTCCTCTTCCCGTACCGACATTTCACATTTCATGGAATATCCCTTCTTCGCAAGCCTTTCATTCAAAATGTGCATATGGTCATTTAAGAAATCCAGCATATCATCATCCTGCACCGTAAACCTCGTATTCACCTTCTCGTTCTGCATGGCAACATACACGTCCACCGGCCCCAGATGCTCCATATCCAGATGAAGAAATGCGCTGATATTTCCATCATTTTTAGCCAGAGAACGCTTATTTGTATAAACATACAGCTCTCCGTTTGCGTTCTGTCCGCTCATCTTTAGGGGAAGCTGTACATAGGTGTAAATGTGATTCATTTGATTCATGAAGTCTATATTCTGACTTAAATTGGCCACACTTTTTGCTGCCGCACTCTGACCGGCACCTGCACTTTGCAGTGCATCTTTCATGCTGTCAAGTTGTTTTACCAGCCGCGCATACAATTCTTCTACCTTGCCGTCTTCCATGACCTCTTCCGGCTCTAAAGCCCACTGTTTAAGGGCGGATGCTTCAAATATCTTATGATATTCGCCGCTCCTAAATATATCCGCCAGCACGGTATGCGACGAACTATTCTCTTTGGAAGCGATGCCTGACAACACCTTCAAGACCTCATTAGCACCAGCGGTTCCCTGCTCCAGTTTACCAATCAGATTATTGAGTTCTTCTCTTAACGGCGTTTCTGCCAAAACAGCCTCATCCGATGCCGTCTCTGTCAAGGCCGTTTCCAGCCGTGAAAACATGCTGCCCAAATTCTCCTTTTCCTGGGAGGTAAGCAATTCTGTAAGAAGCAAGGCACTATCTGCCTGCATTGCTCTTACATCCCCTGACGTTTCCGGCAACTCCTGCGCCATTTCCGTCGCTGTCTGCTGGCGAGACGCATCTATCATCGTCTGATGAAAGGATGCATCTGTCACCTGAGATAGCGTTTTCATGACTGCCTGTTCCGGCTTCCCCTCCACTGTCTGCGGTAATATTTCACCCTCCGCAATTGTCTCCCCAAGTTTTTCTGATAACGCTTCTGCTAAAACGGACTGTAAATTTCCTTCGTTACCAAAAGTGTCCATAAACAGGTTTTGCAGAATATTGCTATACATCTGCACCGCCTTAGCAGGTCCCTCTGCCGCATACACTTCTTCAAAGGCCATGGGAAGCTCCTGCAGCACATCCGTCATCCCCTTTACGAGCTGATGCGTCAGTGCCTTATAATTTTCCATCTGCTGTAGATTGCCTTCCTCCACCGGCATTCCCAGTTGATGCAGCTGCACAACATTGACAGGTGAACTGCCCGGATTAACAGAAACATCCCGAAATATATTCTGAAGAGATTTTGCATCCACACTCATTCCTTGTTGCATCATGGCTTCCGTCATGGTTACCGTCGTATTATTAATCGGCAGGCTCGCCATCTGCAGCGCCTTAAATACATTGTCCGCTGTGGCGGTATTGGCAAAGAGCGGACTCAAAGAAAGGGTACTCCCATTGTTTTTCACTTCAAAGGTAAGTACCTTCCCCTCTTCTACATTGACATCCTGATCTAACCTTGCCGTCAGAACCATATCTCCCGACAGCTTGATTTTTACTTCATTCCCGTTTTTACTGATGATTTCTCCCTGCAACTGTCTGCCGGGTGTCAACGCCTTAATCTGTTTATTGATTCGTTCGGTAGAAACAGCCTCTTCCTTTTGGGTTTCTGCTGTATCTCTGCTTCCACTTACCTGTTTCAGGGATGTTCCGAAAAGATCAGAAAGCTTCATACCCTTCTCCTAACCTTCCACAAAATGTCCGATAAAGCTCCTTCGGTGGATAGGTGTCGGACCATATTTTTTCAAAGCATCTATATGGGCGGCTGCACCGTATCCTTTATTACCGGCAAAGCCATATTCCGGAAAAACCTTATCATATTCCACCATCAGCCTGTCTCTTGTAACCTTGGCAATAATGCTTGCTGCTGCAATGGAAATGCTCTTGGCATCACCTTTAATAATTGGCACCTGCCTGATAGCTACCTGAGGAATCGTAACGGCATCATTTAAAAGTATGTCAGGCTTCACAGACAATTTGCTTATAGCCTCCCGCATGGCTTCATAGGTTGCCTGTAAAATATTGATTTCATCAATCCGCTCCGGCGAAGCATAACCAATTCCGCAAGCCACCGCTTTTTCCATGATGACATCATAAAGCTCCTCTCTCTTTTTTTCGGAGAGCTGCTTGGAATCATTTAGATACAGGATATCACAATCTTTGGGAAGTATGACGGCTCCCGCCACGACCGGACCTGCAAGAGGGCCTCTTCCCACCTCATCAATACCGCAGATAAAGCCTGCCTGCGCATACTGATACTCATAATATTTCATCTTCTCTGTACGTTCTTTTTCTTTGGCAAGCGCATCAATTTTTTTTCTTGCACCTGCTAATATGGCCTGTACACCGCTTCTTTCATCCTGTTCATATGCTGATATAAGTTCAGGCAGCTCCTCTATCCTTGCTGCCTGAAACCTTGCCTTTATGACCGATATCTTCTGTTCCATACCTGTAAAGTACCTTCCCACAATTTTCTTTTGGCTGACCACCACTTTTTACTGATGCTTTAAAATGCCGAACCTGCTAAATGGCCAGATTCTAAGCCATGCCCGCCCTATAATCTCGCTTCTATGTATGTTGCCAACGCTCTCCGTTCTGCTATCGGCACTGTTGTTACGGTTATCTCCCAACACAAAATACTCATCTTCCCCCAGCGTAATTGGCTCTATTGCCCTGCCGGGATTCTGGATGACTTCCTTTCCATAGCCCTCCGGCAATATTTCTCCGTTAATGTAAATATTCCCATCCGTATCTATCTGTACGGTCTCTCCCGGAAGCCCTATGATTCTTTTAATATAAAACTCCTTCTCTGCGTAACGGTAAGGAAATACAATGATATCAAAGCGTTCAGGATCCTTGAAACGATAAGTAATCTTGTCCACAATCAGATTATCTCCAACCTTATCAGGGTCGTTTTCATCATAACCAATCAATGTAGGTTCCATGGATGCACCTTTTACCAGCGTACGCTGCCCCACAAAATGAATGACCAGATAGGTCAGTACCAATACGCATAAAAGATATAGACTTGTACTCAGAATTTCCTTTAATACCTTATTGCTTTTCATGTTGTTTTATCTCCATTCCGTATAAATTTTTCTTTGCCAAGACGCAAAATCAGTCAGGATACTCCAGTGTGATTCTTCCTAGCCTTCCGCTTCTGAAATCATCTACCACTAAAGAAGCAGCTCTGTCATAGTCAATTTCTT
>JBJFCM010000128.1:0-2295 GCA_051888955.1 Lachnospiraceae bacterium
CGTAGGTGACCTGCGGATGGGTGTGCTTTCCGGCAGCGTGGTCATTATTCCGACCAGTGCTAAGGAAGCATTGCAGGCAATTATGGACGAGCGCTCGGTCAAGGGCAGTATGAAAGAGCTGGAGGATATCGGCTTCTGTCAGGTGACGATAAGCGGCTCTGAAACAACGGCCTCCAGCCTGGTAACAGAGCTGTTCAACCGTGGAGAAGTGAGGGTGCTCATCGGCACCAAGTCCCTTCTGGGAGAGGGCTGGGATTCACCCTGTATCAACAGTTTGATACTGGCATCCTTTGTAGGCTCTTTTATGCTGAGCAACCAGATGCGGGGCAGAGCTATTCGTGTCATGAGGGGCAATCCGGACAAGGTCAGCAATATCTGGCATTTGATCTGTATGCAGCCGGAAAGCGTGCAGACGGTTGCAACAGGTAGCGGGGAAGTAGTGCTAAAGGGGGAAGAGGAAACCGATGATTTTGCTACGCTGAAAAGGCGGTTTGAAGGTTTCTTAGGTGTACATTACGAGAAAAATTCCATTGAAAACGGATTGCAGCGATTAAGTTTTATCAAGGGGCCCTATACGGCATCGCTGCTACAAAAGATAAACGGGCAAATGCTTGCGATGGCAGCCGACAGACCAGCTCTTAAGAAGAAATGGGAGGACTGTCTGGCTCCGCTTGATAAAATGGAACTGGTGGTGGAAGCAGGTGCTTCCAAAGATTTCTTCCGGACAGGTATCCGGTTTTATGGGACACTGGTACGTACTGTGCTAGCCGGTGCCGCTTTTTTGTTCAGTATGACAAGGTTTTTGCCGGCGCTTATACTTATAACAGCCGGACAGGGTGGATTTTTTACACCAATTGTTCTGTTATTTTGGGCAATCTGTGGCGGATTGACGGGTACATGGACCGGAACCGGCATCTCTCAACTGTTAAAAACAGCTACCCCTAAGCGCTATATGAAGGCAATCGGCAGCTGTATTCTTGCGGCACTGAAGAATACCGGAGCTATTACCGGAAAGGAAGCCCGTGTTGCGGTGGATGAGGACGGTGAAGACGGGATGAGCTTTATCTACCTGAAAGGCGGCAGTGAGCGGGAAAAGGACGTATTTGCAAAATGTACCTGTGAGTTTTTCGGCATGGTGGACAATCAGAGATATCTGCTGGCAGCGCAGCATAATGTGCCGAAGCTATGCAAGTATTATTGCGTGCCGGAACTTTTCGGAAAAAAGAAAGAGGACGCTGAGATGTTCCACAGTAAGGTAAAGCGTTACATCGGCAGCTACAGCCTGCATTATACCAAGAGTCCGGAGGGGAAGAAGCTGTTGCTTGCAGCCAGAGTGCATTCCCTTGCCAATAAAAATCCGGATTGTATCTGTAAAAAGAAGACGGTGAAGAACGGATAGGAAACAGGACAGGTGTATGAGGATGGAGCATGCACAGACAGGAAAAAGGAGACGGATATATGGAAAATGATAAAAGATTTGCACTGTTAATTGATGCGGACAATATTTCTCCGAAATATATTGATATTATATTGACGGAGACAGTGAATTACGGAGTGGCAAGCGTCAGGAGAATTTATGGGGATTGGACGGACAATTCCAAGCATTCCTGGAAGGAGTGCCTGCTTAGAAATTCCCTGACACCGGTGCAGCAGTATAGCTATACTACCGGAAAGAATGCATCAGATTCGGCCATGATTATCGATGCGATGGATATTTTGTACGGCAACCATGTGGACGGTTTTATTATTGCCACCTCGGACAGCGATTTTACCACGCTGGCAAGAAGGCTGAGGGAGGATGGAAAAATCGTCATTGGCATGGGAGAGAGCAAGACACCTATGGCTTTCATTAAAGCCTGTGAGCAGTTTAAGACTCTGGATGTACTGTATGAAAGTGAGAAACAGGCAGAGGAAGAAGCATCAGGTGCTGCCACACAGAAAAAGCCTGCGGACAGTAAGGAGCAGGAAGCTGTTCCTATTACCAGTTTGAAGACGATACGTAAGACGGTAATGAATATCATCGATGAACAGACAGAGGATGGTGAATGGATGAATCTGGGAGAACTGGGGAATATTCTGCAAAAGAGATATCCCGATTTTGACTGCCGTGTTTACAAATTCTCCAAATTCAGCAAGATGGTGGAATCCTTTCAGGGAATTGAATTGTCTAGGATGGACGACAGCCGTGTGATGGTACGGCAAAAGGTGACTGCCCCCAAAGCAGTTTCACAGGCGGCAACAGATATTAGGCAGACGGCGGAGCAGGAGCCTTCTACTCTGGAAACGGTGACGCAG
>JBJFCM010000129.1:0-10222 GCA_051888955.1 Lachnospiraceae bacterium
AGAAAAAGAGAAATTTTCATTAAGGAAGGACAGGGAATGGATATGAAAAAAACAGGCAGTTTTGTTGCGGTCACAATTTTTCTGGTTTTGCTTAGCGCCTTTTTTATAACAGGTACGGTAAAAAGCCAAAGTAAGGAAGAGATGAAGCTGAGCGAAGAATACTTTCATCAGTTGGAAAAAGAGTATGTAAAAGAAATGCGGGAATATTTGAATGAAGCCGGGTTTACAGACAGTGGTGTGATGCTCACAAGAACCGTGTTCGAGGATGGAAGCAGGGAATATCAGGTGGCTATTCACAACAGCAGATTTGATAGCCTGGCAGAAGCGGAGCGGATGAATCTGATACAGGAATTGGAGAAGAAAGTATTTAAAGAAGAGAACTGCAGCTTTGCATATTACCTGACAGGAAATGCATGACAAGGAAGGAATTTGGGATTATAATAAAAAGAGCCGCAAAGCGACGAAAGGAGAAAATTATGGCCCGAATTCCGAAACCACATGAAATATATAAGCATTTTAAAGGTAATCTTTATCAGATTCTGGCAGTTGCAGAGCACTCTGAAACAGGAGAGAAACTGGTAGTCTACCAGGCGCTGTACGGAGAATTCAAAATATACGCCAGACCCCTTGATAACTTTTTAGATAAGGTTGACAGGGAAAAGTATCCTAAAGCAGGGCAGACGTTCCGCTTTGAATTACAGGGAGCGGAGGCATCCAGACCTGATAAGGAAGACGATGATAAAGAAGACGAAGCAGCCATAGCTTCGGATGTTGTGTCAGCAGCTACGGCGGTAGGTAAAGAAGCGGAAAAGGAAGAAGAATTAAATATTGACCCCATGGTGCTGCAGTTTTTAGAGGCGGACACCTATGAAGAACGTCTGAACATACTGGTGGGATGTAAGCATCGCATTACAGATGAGATGATTACGACAATGGCAGTTGCGTGCGATGTGGAAGTCCCCGAGGGCAGCCTGGAGGAGCGGTTCCTCGGCTTGAAGAACTGCCTTTCAACCCTGGATAAGTATGAATGTAACAGGCTCAGATAGGGATGGCATAGTTAGTCTGTAGCTGTGGAAATGTCTGCGTGGGGTAAGGGAGGTTTCTATGGTTTACAGCTTGGAGAACAGATTGGTGATAGGTGTTTCCACACGTGCACTGTTTGATTTGAGGATTGAGAATAGAATATTCGAAGAAAAGGGAGTAGAAGCATATTCCGCTTATCAAAAGAAGCACGAGAATGAGGTGCTGAGGCCCGGACCGGGATTTGCACTGATACAGGCATTGCTTCGATTGAACAGACTGCCCGGCCAGGAGAACAGGGTCGAAGTCATCCTGATGTCGAAGAACAGCCCGGATATTTCATTGCGAATCTTTCATTCCATAGAATATTATGGACTGGATATTACGAGAGCGGTATTCTTAAGTGGAGCTCCCCTGTCCCCTTATCTGGCAGCTTTCCGCACGGATTTATTTTTATCTGCCTGCGAGGAGGATGTGCAGGCGGCTATCGATGCCGGTATTGCGGCCGGTATCATCTGCGGGGAAGGAAAAGCGGATTATGTCAGTGGTTTGAAGAACGGTGAAGAAAACGGACAGATCAGGATTGCCTTTGACGGAGACGCAGTTCTGTTTTCTGATGAAGCGGAGCAGATTTTTAAGGAGCAGGGATTGGAAGCTTTTGAAAATAGTGAAAAAGAAAAAGCAACGATGCCCCTGCATGCAGGTCCCTTTGCCAGATTCCTTAAGATTATTTCAGATATACAAAGAGAATTCGAGGGAAAAGAGGCGCCAATCAGGACAGCATTGGTAACGGCCAGAAGCGCTCCGGCACATGAGCGTGTCATACGTACGCTTCGGGCGTGGAATGTTAGAATCGACGAAGCTTTTTTCCTGGGAGGGATTACCAAGAGGGAAGTATTGTCTGCATTTGGTGCACAGATTTATTTTGATGACCAGATGTTACATACTGCACAGGCGGCAGAGGTGGTTCCTGCGGCCAGGGTACCCTTGAAAAACAGCGCAGGAAAGACTTTTAATATATACAGACTGGAAAGAAAAATAGATGAAGTATCATAATATTGTAAAGGGCACATTTTTAGAGAGGCCTAATCGTTTTATTGCCTATGTGGAAATTGCCGGGAAAAAGGAAACGGTTCATGTAAAGAATACGGGAAGATGCAGGGAACTTCTCAGGGAAGGCGCTACAGTTTATCTGGAAAAAAGCAGCAATCCCGACAGAAGAACGGCTTACGATCTGGTGGCCGTGGAAAAGAACGGCAGAATGATTAATATGGATTCCCAGGCACCTAACAGGGCGGTGGAAGAGTGGCTTCATACAGGTCAACTCTTCCCTGACCTGTCTTTTGTGCGTCCGGAAACGAAATACGGCAATTCCCGTTTTGATTTTTATTTGGAGGCCGGGGACAGGAAGATATTTATGGAGGTAAAGGGAGTAACTCTGGAACAGGGCAATGTGGTGAGGTTCCCGGATGCCCCCTCAGAGCGTGCCCTAAAGCATGTAGATGAATTGATAGCAGCAAAGCAGGAAGGGTACGAGGTCTATGTATTTTTCGTAATCCAGATGGCAGGAGTGGACTATTTTACACCGAACAGGGATACACAGCCGGCATTTGCGGATGCCTTGCTTAAGGCTGAACAGGCAGGGGTACATATCATAGCATATGACTGCCAGGTAGCGCCGGATACCATGCTGATCCACGAACCTGTGGAGGTCAGACTGCAGGAATTTGGAAAAATTTTACCGGAAACTAAGATAAAATTAAGAAAGGGATGCCTGGAAGACATTCCCAAACCGCTGTTAAAATGGTATGATGAAAACAGACGGGTGCTCCCCTGGAGAGAACAGCCGACACCTTACAGGGTATGGGTATCGGAAATTATGCTCCAGCAGACCAGGGTAGAGGCTGTAAAGCCATATTTTGAGAGATTTATGGCAGCACTGCCGGATATTGCAAGTCTGGCAGAGGCACCGGAGGAGGTGCTGCTCAAGCTGTGGGAAGGGCTGGGTTATTACAATCGGGTCAGAAATCTGCAAAAGGCGGCGCTTCAGATTATGTCAGAATACGGCGGCGTGATGCCATCGGAGTATGAAGAACTTTTAAAGCTGAAAGGGATAGGAAGCTATACGGCGGGAGCGATTGCCTCCATAGCGTATGGCAAGGCAGTACCGGCGGTGGACGGCAACGTGCTCAGGGTGGTTGCCAGGATTGGAAAGCGGGAGGAGGATATTCTGCTTCCTGCGGTGAAGAAGCGGACAGAGGAAGAACTGCTTCAGATCATGCCGGACAGGCCCGGGGATTTTAATCAGGCAATGATGGAAATCGGCGCTATGGTATGTATTCCCAACGGCGCTCCCCATTGCGCAAGCTGTCCTCTGGCGGAGATATGTATGGCAAGAGAAGACGGTGTCCAATCGGAATATCCGAAAAAAGGCAGTAAACGTCCCAGAAGTATAGAGGAGAAAACAGTTCTTGTCATCAGGGACGAAAATAGAGCGGCGCTTCATAAGCGGCCGGATAAGGGCCTGTTAGCGGGTATGTATGAGTTCCCGTCCATGGTCGGACACTGTTCGGCAGAAGAGGTCATAAGCTGGTTGAAAGAGAAGGGCCTCAATGTTCTGAGGGTTGTACCCTTGAAAGAGTCCACCCATATTTTTACGCACAAGGAATGGCATATGTGGGGATATATGGTCAGAGTGGACGAACTGGCTCCGAAGAATGACAGGCTTTCAAAAGAAAACTGGATTTTTGCAGAGAGCTGGGAGACGGAAGAAAAGTATCCTGTTCCATCTGCTTTTGCAGCTTATACAGGTTATTTAAATATAAAACTGGGGAATGAAAGATATCAAAGGAGTGAAGAGGAATGAAACTATTATCCATAGCCATACCATGTTATAATTCTGCAGCATATATGAGCAAATGTATCGAATCCTTACTGCCGGGAGGACAGGATGTTGAAATCCTGATTATAGACGATGGTTCCACGAAGGATGAGACAGCAGAGATAGCGGACCGGTATGAGGCACAGTATCCCGGTATTGTGAGAGCCATCCACAAAGAAAACGGCGGACATGGCTCGGCTGTCAATACGGGAATTGCTAATGCAAGCGGCCTTTATTTTAAGGTGGTGGACAGTGATGACTGGGTACAACTGGAGGCATATCAGAAGATACTGGATACGCTGCGTACCATTGCCGGTGGTAAAAAGCATCTGGATATGTTAGTCAGCAATTTTGTATATGAAAAAGAAGGCGAGAAACGCAAAAAGGTTATGAATTACCGTCATATTCTCCCTTCAGACAGGATGTTTACCTGGGACGAGTGCAAGCATTTCAGCAAGGGGCACTATATCCTGATGCATTCCGTGATTTTCAGGACCCAGCTGCTCAAGGAATGTGGCCTGCATCTGCCGGAGCATACCTTTTATGTGGACAATATTTACGTGTTCGAGCCGCTTTTACATGTGGAGAATATGTATTATCTGGATGTGAATTTTTACAGATATTACATTGGCCGTGCAGATCAGTCGGTCAATGAGGGAATCATGATTTCCAGGCTGGATCAGCAGATTAAGGTCAATAAGCTGATGATTGACTTTTTTGTAGAAAATGAAGAGGAGATAAAGAAGGTAAAGAAGCGTCATCGGTATATGTATAATTATCTGGAAATTATTATGACAATATCCTCTATTCTCTGTATCAGGGCTGAGACGAAAGAGCGCCTGGATGATAAGAAAGAACTGTGGGATTATTTAAAGAAGAAGGATAAGAAGCTGTTTATCCGGTTGCGCAACGGCATCATGGGTGGTGCCATGAACCTGCCGGGAAAGGGAGGCAGAAAGATTTCTGTAGAGGGCTATCGTATCTGCCAGAAGATTTTCAATTTTAACTAGGATGAAATAAAAAGGCTGCTGTAAAATATCTGATTTTACAACAGCCTTTTTGTTTTAAACAGGGCGAAAGCCGCAAGCATAGGGGGTACTTGCGGCTTTCAATAATAGGAATTCAGCAATGAATATTGCTACCATTTTGGATTGGGAATCTCACCCAATCTGCGGCCGGGAATTATTATCCGTATGGATATGTCTAACTCCCAAAACCCAGTCGTATCTGTAAACGACTAGATACATTATAGCAGCTAAACCAAAAGCTGTCAAGACATCAAATACAGAATGTTGCTTTATAAACATGGTGGAAAGGATGATTGAGGTGGCCAGTAAAAAAGAGGCAATCCGTATTCCTTTTTTGTTTTCAAAATGCTTGCTCCTGATAATGGCAAAATGGGCACCCAGAGAATTATAAACATGGATGCTTGGCCAAAGGTTGGTAGGGGTATCTGTGCGATACAATTTTTCTACCAAATGTGTGAACACGTTGTCACGGGGCATGGTATACGGCCTTAAATGATGTCCGTTAGGCCAAAGCGTTGATATAATTAAAAAAATTGTCATACCTGTAAAAAGGAAGGTACAGGTTCTATAGTAGTCGTTTTTATCCTTAAAAAAGAAATAAAGAACAACGGCTGCTACATAGACAAACCATAAAAAGTAGGGGATGACAAAGACCTCGCAGAAGGGGATATAGTCATCCAGTGCCATATGGATAACAGTATATTGCTTGGTAACTGTCTTTTCCAGATGGCAGAACCACGTCAAGTAAATGATTCCGTACAAAATAAGCGGAATTGCATGACGATAATCAGTATAAAATTTTTTTACCTTTTCCACAATAAATCTCCCATCTTAAGCAGCGGAAGGCTGCTGAAACTAATCCCTCATGCAACGAATCAAGTATAGCTGAGTTTTTTAATTTTGCAATCCTTTTTTGCTATCTTTCAGAGAGAATTAAGAAAATCTTTAGAAATTAAATGATAAACCGGATGTCACCCTGTGCGCAGGAAATTTCCAAGTCATCAGATTTCTCATGTACTTCCCCGTCAGTATGCAGCCAAAGCGGAGCGCTGGTCTTGATACGGATATGCCTTGCCCGGTAGTGGTCGATTCCCGGAAAGAGAAAATGCTTTCCGAAGAATGCTGTAGGCAGAGCCAAAAGAATAATGAGCTTGGGAAGGTTTCCTACTACACATAAATCAAAGATGCCGTCCGTATAATCCGCGGTAGGGCAGAATTTGAAGCCGCCGCCTTCAAAACGATGGGTCATGGAGGCTATAAACAGAAGCTTCTTAATATGTATGGGTTCCTTGTCGTCCAAATAGAGATCACAGGACACTTTTCTGGCGGCAAACAGCTGTTTGATTGCAATGCCTAAATAGGTCAGCTTACCTAATTTTAAACGGTTGAGGGTGTCCTTTATTTTGGAATTCATGGCTTCCTCACATACAGCCGCATCAAAGCCGAGGCCGGTGCTGACTGCAAAGGAGCGCTCTGCGTTTTGGGTTTTTACAATGCCCCTATCCATGGGACGGACAATGTCCGCATTATCATCAATGGATAGGATACGTTCCAGAGCCTCCAGTGGATTTTTGGGAACACCTACGTCACGGGCGAGATCATTGCTTGAGCCGGTAGGAATATAGCCGATAATGACGCGGCAGCAGGACGAAATTCCCTGAAGAGCCTCATTCACCGTGCCATCACCGCCTAAGATGATAAGACGGCAGGCATCCATCATATTGTCACCGGTATCTGCGAAGGGTGCAGTGATGATTCTGGCCAGTTTTACCACGTCGCCGGGCTTTTCGGAAAAGTATACTTTATAAGAAATGTCTTTGTCAGAAAGAGCCGGTTCGATGATTTCTTTCCAAATATGTCTGCCGCGTCCGGAACGGGAGGCAGGATTTACAATAATGTGATACATAAGAACCCCCTGTAACTGTGTTTATCTTTTGTTCTAACTATTGTACCACCTGTAGAAATGTAAATCAAATGTATTGCGTAAATATTGGTTACTATGCTATAATCACTTTTAAGTGTTTTACACGTTAATGTAAAAAAGCGGCAGGAAGAAGAGGAGGATGAAAAATGTATTCTTTAGATGAAGTGAGAGCAGTGGATGAAGAAATTGCACAGGCAATTGTGGATGAGCAGGAAAGACAGAACAGCCACATTGAACTGATTGCTTCTGAAAACTGGGTAAGCAAGGCTGTTATGGCAGCTATGGGAAGCCCTCTTACCAACAAATATGCGGAAGGCTATCCCGGAAAAAGGTACTACGGAGGCTGCGATTGTGTGGATGTAGTGGAGAATCTGGCAATTGAGAGAGCCAAGAAGCTGTTTGGCTGTGATTATGCTAACGTACAGCCCCATTCCGGCGCACAGGCCAATATGGCAGTGCAGTTTGCTGTCTGCAAGCCCGGTGATACTATTATGGGTATGAATCTGGACCATGGCGGACATCTGACACATGGAAGCCCGGTAAATATGTCCGGAAAATATTTTCATATCGTTCCCTATGGAGTAAATGATGAGGGCTTTATCGATTACGACAAAATGAGAGAATTGGCTATTGCCAATAAGCCAAAGATGATTATTGCAGGCGCATCTGCTTATGCAAGAACTATCGACTTCAAGAAATTCCGTGAGGTTGCAGATGAGGTTGGTGCGGTTCTGATGGTGGATATGGCACATATTGCAGGTCTGGTAGCAGCGGGATTGCATCCCAGCCCCATTCCCTATGCGGATGTGGTTACTACCACTACCCACAAGACCTTAAGAGGTCCCAGGGGCGGTCTGATTCTTTGCAATAAGGATGCGGCAGAAAAATTCAATTTCAACAAAGCAATTTTCCCCGGCATTCAGGGTGGTCCCCTGATGCATGTGATTGCCGCTAAGGCAGTATGTTTTAAGGAAGCCTTAAGCGATGATTTCAAGGTTTACCAGCAGGGTATCATCGACAACGCACAGGCACTTTGCAAAGGCCTTATGAGCCGTGGCATCAAGATTGTTTCCGGCGGAACAGACAACCATCTGATGTTAGTGGACTTGACCAATTTCGGTCTGACAGGAAAGGCTGTGGAAAAGCTTCTGGATGCAGCGCACATTACCTGTAATAAGAATACGATTCCCAACGATCCCCAGTCTCCTTTCGTGACCAGCGGTGTACGCCTTGGTACTCCGGCAGTTACTTCTCGCGGTATGAACACCGAAGATATGGACAGGATTGCAGAAGCAATCGCTCTGGTAATCAAGGGTGGTGAGGAGAAGGTTCCGGAAGCAAGAGCAATTGTACAGACTCTGACAGACAAATATCCTCTTATATAAAGACGAAAATCGTATATTATGGCATGTGGGCGGACTTTAAGTCCGCCCTTTGTATATAATTTACAAAATGCATCTACAAAAAAAGTGGAATATATACAATTTAGGGGTTGCTTTCCAATGGGTTGTGTGCTAAACTATCTTTCGGTAGCAAACATGTGTATTTATATTACGGACATGCGAGGAAAAGTGTAGTTGCTGCAAACACATATGTATGCATGATGGAGAGGAAAAAGATGGGAGAATCTACCGGGTATTTTGTGGTAAAGCAAAAGGCAGTTCCCGAGGTGTTATTAAAAGTTGTAGAGGCAAAGAGGCTTCTCGAGTCAGAAAAGGTGCTGACAATTCAGGAAGCGGTGGATACGGTGGGTATCAGCCGCAGTTCTTTTTATAAATATAAGGATGATATTTTTCCGTTTCATGACAATTCCCAGGGACGAACAATTACGCTTACCTTTCAGATGGATGATGAACCGGGGCTTTTGTCGGAGGTGCTGAAAACGATTGCGGATTTTGGTGCCAATATACTGACGATTCATCAGAGTATACCAATTAATGGAATGGCTTCCTTGAGTCTGAGTATTCAGATACTGAAGACTACCAGGGATGTGTCGCAGATGATTGCGGATATGGAAAACAAAAAAGGCGTGCATCACGTTAAAATTTTAGCAACAGAATAAAACCAAAACAGACAGAGAGGGATTTAAGATGATTCAGGTAGCAGTATTAGGATACGGTACGGTAGGAAGCGGTGTCGTAGAAGTAATCGAAAAGAATAAGGATATGGTCAATAAGAAGGCAGGAGAAGAGTTATCCATTAAATATATTTTGGATTTGCGAGAGTTCCCCGGGGATCCCTATGAAAGCAAAGTGGTTCACGATTTCAAACAGATTGTGGAAGATGAAGAAATAAAGATTGTCTGCGAGACCATGGGAGGTGTCGGGGCAGCGTATGAGTTTACAAAACAGGCACTTTCAGCCGGTAAGAGTGTATGTACCTCCAATAAGGAGCTGGTTGCGGCACACGGACCGGAACTGATTGCTCTGGCTAAGGCGCACAAGTGCAATTATTTGTTTGAGGCCAGCGTGGGTGGCGGTATTCCGATTATCAGACCCCTCAACTATTCTCTGACAGCAGAGCGCATAGAGGCGATTACCGGCATTCTGAATGGTACGACCAACTATATTTTATCCAAGATGGAAAATGAAGGCGCTGATTTTGATACCGTTTTAAAGAAGGCTCAGGAAAAGGGCTATGCCGAAAGAAATCCCGAGGCCGATGTAGAAGGTCATGATGCATGCAGAAAGATTGCAATCCTTTCCTCCTTGATGATTGGAAAGAACGTGGATTATAAGAAGATTTATACAGAAGGTATCACCAAAATTACATCACGGGATTTTGCTTATGCAAAGGAAATGCAAATGTCCATTAAACTGCTTGCCTTAAGCAGAGAAGTAGGAGACAAGACCCTGGCTATGGTAGCTCCCTGTCTGATATCGGAGGATCATCCTCTTCACATGGTGAACGGGGTATTTAATGCGGTATTCGTAAAGGGCAATATGCTGGGAGACTCTATGTATTACGGGCGCGGTGCAGGTAAGCTTCCTACCGCAAGTGCAGTAGTATCCGATGTCATAGACTGTGCAAGACATTTGGGCAAGGTCATCATGTGTTTCTGGGATGCTGAAGATGCGGAATTAATGAGCATCGATGATGTGGAAAGAAGGTTCTTCTTCAGGGCAAAGACCGGTAATGATGCAAAGATAAAGGCTTTGTTTGGTGAAAATACGGAAATGATAAGTCTGTCAGACGTGGCAGACGAAGCAGGCTTTGTGACTCAGGTCATGAAGGAAAAGGATTTTGCAGCCTGCTATGAGAAGCTTGCAGATATCGTGGTCGGAACACGAATTCGTATTGAGGAATAATTTTTTCGCCGCCTGTGCGGCAGAATGAGAGGATAAAATGAAATGAAATATCTGGTAGTTT
>JBJFCM010000130.1:0-2261 GCA_051888955.1 Lachnospiraceae bacterium
AAATCAGCCGTGCAGGATAACTAAGCAGGAAATAAAAGATACCGGTAAAGATTAAAGTCATTCTGGAATAAGCTTCTCCATCCTGTACCAGGAAAAGATAAAAAGTGGAAAACACCGTGACCAGGATGGCCTGTTTCATCGTCGCTACAAATTCGTTATAATATCCACGCCGTAATACACTCTTAAAGCTTTCTCCAAAAAAGGTTACCAAAATCTGTATCAGAACAAGTGCAATCGCTTCATTTCGGTAAACAGGCTTTGTATATGGATTGCTCATACCATGGCGGACAAGATATGCCAATAAAAATGCCAGTTGAAGACACACTGCATCCAACAAGATAAAATCCCAATGCTTCAACCATCCCTTTGATGACTTTTGGTACATAGCAAACTCACCCCCTATTATCAAAGCTCTTTTGTACAGAGCCGCACCCGGCTTAGTAAAGCCGGGTGGCGGCTCTTCGCCACATGTCATTCAGGAAAATCAATTAATCATGCATGATTAATTCCGCATATATGCGGTCAAGCTTTAGGGGTAAGGTATTGCTACCCTCCCCCAAAACTCATTACTTAATTAGTTTAATTTTGCTTTTTTGCCAAATATAGCAATGCCTGCCAGGCAGATAACTGCCAGACCGGCTACTACCATAACCATATCTCCCGTCTTAGGAGCGGTTGCATTGATAACAATAGCAATCGGTGAGTAAGAGGTAAGAGTAAAGGTTACTGCATTATCTGCTACATTGCTGGGTGTGATGGACTCCCAAGCGCCATCGGCCTTCTGGTGAAGAACGGTTACATTCTGGCCTGCCCATACATTAGGACATCCAACAGTAAAGGTTGCTTCGCCTGTTCCGGCAGGTACATTCAGATCAACAATTGTTGCTACGAATGCATTTTCACCAACTGTTGTCTTTGCCTCTGCGATAGCTGCCTTAGCTGTATCTGTAGAAACAGCGGTAATGGTAGCATCTACACTGGAAGAAACAGTAGTAGTCTTTGCAAACTCTTCAATTGTTGCTGCTGTGAACTGCTGGGTTGCTGTTGCGAGTGCTGCATCAGCGCTGCTCTCTGCAACGGAGCTTGTGGAAACACTTCCGGCTGCAAGAGTTGTCATGCTCATTGCGCTGGCAAGCACCAGTGCACTTACAAGTGCCAAAAGTCTCTTTTTCATCGTTATCTCCTCCTTCCTTCGTTTGTACATGTGGCATATATTAATCGGGCAATGCCCGGTTAATATCTTTTTAAGGGGCTTGCATGTCTACTTCCTGATAGAATACCCGAATCATAAGTTCTTTCAAGGCTTCATAATCAGGATAAAATTCCTCATGCTTCTCCCCCATTTCCGTGGTGCCCTCTAAGGTATAGATGGCATCCCCGTCAAAGTGATAGTCTAAAAGCTCGCCCACCAGGTAGGCCACTTCCTCTACGGTGATATCGGTCACCATATATTTGCTCAATTCCCCGTAAAGGGTTACGGGAAGGGTAATATCCTTTTTCGTTTCCGTAATTGCCTTTTGTATAAAGGCTGTCAGATACTGCTTCTGTCTTGCCAGCCTTCCTCTGTTGCTTTCGAACACTGTCGTGTCACGCCATTTTACATACCAGAAGGCATCCTTTCCCATCAGGGTAATCTGTGTGCCTTCTTTCCAGTTCTTATTGACCTTGGTCAGGTCTTCCAATACCGTCACATCCACCCCGCCGATGGCATCATTTAGTTTTGCTATGGCTGCCATATTAATGGACACGTAACCATGTATCGGCAGGTCATAAAAAAGAGCAGAAACGGCATCTCTCGTCAGTTCACAGCTTTGCTCCCTGCCATCACCAAATCCGTGTTGGGTAGCAATCTGCGCCGTAACGGTCTGTTCATAACCTTCTGTATGTACATCATACATCTTCACATCCGTCATGGTGTCCCGGTTCACTGCTATGATGCTGATATCCTTTTTATCCGGATTCACCACGACCAAAAACAGGGCATCTGCCTGCCCGCCGCTGACAGCATCCGGATTGTCTGTTACTTCGCTGTTCTTATCAATACCCATGACCAAAAAGGTCATGATATCACTGTTATATTCATAGACCTTGCCGTCATAGCGAACCCAGCCTTCCTCCCACCTGACGTACGTTTCCTCTTCAGCAGCACCATCCGCCTCCTGCAGGGTACCGTTAACTGTTACTGTTTCCTCTGTCGTTATGTTAGGAGTACTGCCGCCCGCCTTATTTTTCAGGCGGTTACCTCCTATTGCCATAAATAC
>JBJFCM010000131.1:0-6018 GCA_051888955.1 Lachnospiraceae bacterium
GTCTGGAACAAGCAGGCCTTCGCTGTCATAGTACCTCAGAGTTTTGACAGGTATGCGGCAAAGCCGCGATAATTCACCAATCTTGTACATATCATAATACCTTTCTTGAGAATTGCTCTGCGAAACAGCGCTATTTCGCTTTTACAGCTTAGTTATATCATTACAGTTAAGGGGAGAGTCAAGGGGTAAATACATCTATTTTCAAAAATAGTAGAAATACTTTTCCTTTTTAAGAGTAAATCAAATCCTTTATTTTATAATTACACCACCTCGTTAAATTCAAAGTTGTCTAACTAATTTATATTTACAATATAGAACACTTTCATATCTATTTCAAGGCATATTCATATGTCCTTATTCAACAGGTACACAATTCCGAAAAGGGAATTCTCTTATGGCTGAACTGTTACGAATTTAATAGTAATTTGTCAGTTTTTCTATTGCATAATCCCTGTAGGTGTGATATTCTAAATTCAAAGCATATGTTTCCAATATAATGTCAATAGCATCTATGTTATTCTTATTCATTTCAGAAAATCTATGCTTTCCCCATTAATTATTTCAGAAAGCAGGAGATTTTCTGACACTCCTGCGAAGGAAGGAGTACAAATGAATAAAAACGAGAACTTAGTAACCCCACATTCTGTGGCAGAAAAGAAAGTACCTGCCCACAACCGCAGTCACAAGGACACTTTATTCCGATTGATTTAGCATGCATTGTGGACTGCCGTTTAAGCCTGTACGAGCATCAGAGCACGGTCAATCCCAACATGCCCCTGCGGGATTTATTCTATGTGGCAAAAGAATATGAAAAACTGATAGCAGATAAGACTTTATATGCCTCCACATTGGTAAAGATACCGGCTCCCAGTTTTATCACCTTTTATAATGGAAAGGACAAGCAGCCGGAGCGACTGGAGATGAAGCTTTCCGATGCCTTTGAAATGCCGGTGGATACCCCCTCCTTAGAGCTTCGAGTCATCCAACTCAACATCAACGTTGGATACAACACAAATCTTCTAGAGAAATGCCGGACCCTGCGGGAATACTCCCTTTACGTGGAAAAAGTACGGAAATATGCGGAGGAAAAACCTCTTGAAGAAGCAGTAGAACAGGCGGTGCAGGAGTGCATCAAGGAAAATATTTTAAGCGAATTCCTGACCAGATACAGAAGGGAGGCCATAAACGTGAGTATCTTTGAATATGATGAAGAACGGGAAATGGCTCTGATTAGAAAGGCTGAGAGGGAAGCTGGCCAAGAGCAGGGATTGGCTACTGGCAGAGAACAGGGATTGGTTGTTGGCAGAGAGCAGGGTGAAGATGCCTTTGCTGCTCTGACTGCCAGGCTCCTTGCAGATTCCCGCATGGAAGATTTGTCAAGAGCAGCCACAGACAAAGCTTTCCGCAATCAGCTATACTTAGAATACGACATTGTTGTGGGAAATAATTAGGTTCCTAAGAAATGCACCTGCTTCTTAAAAAACCTTCCACGATGTCCAAAACATCCTTGCCCCAATAGCCTGCACCTCCATGGTTCTCTTTTTCTATCTCATAATATTGGACCTCTTTATCAAACTGCTGCAGGCATGCAAACAGGGAACGACTGTGCTCGATTGAAACCAGTTCATCCTCCAGACCATGAAACATTAAAATAGGTGGGATTTCTCTTTCTGCCGAAATATAGGTTTTACAAGATGCACTTTTCGTAAGTTCAGGAACATGGTTCACGTTATCAGTTCCTAACAGGTCTTCTATCGGCCCATCTCCTTCCGATAAAAACAAATCTGTGGGGCCAAAAAAATCAATAATCCCTTTCATATGTAAAGGAATTCCCCTTTCAAAATCCTCATCCAGTTCACCGGTTGTGGCAGTCAGGCCCGTCAGAAGAGCCAGGTGTCCTCCTGACGAATCGCCCGCTATAAATATATTCTCTGTATCAATATGAAACTGTTCTGCTATCGAAAAAAGAAAACGTATTGCTTTTTTGATATCCGTTACCTGTGCCGGAAAAACTGCCAGTTCAGACTCCCTGACCTGTACCATCGCCATAGCGAAACCTCTTTTGGCAAGCTCTGCATAGGCAGGTATGCTGTTATACATTTCCTGCCTGTGCCATGTGCAGTCCTCTCTATTAGCTACAAAACTACAGATACTGTTTCATGCTATCCATCTTCGTGTGAATCACCCCGATGGCATCCTTTACCTCTTTCGCGTCAGTAAGGTTATGCTCGCTCATACCCAATACCTGTTCTGCACTTGCTGTAATTTCCTGTGTTGTGGCAGATAGCTGAGAAATATTTTCCACGATGCGGTTATTTGCTTCAGACAACCCCGAAATCTGAGCATCCACAGCATTGATATCCCCAATCAGGCTGGCAATATTCTCATTCAGCTGTGCAAAGGAAGTAATGGCAGACATAATGTGCTTATTCTGGTTATCGGCAGCCTCCACGGAATTAGCCAGGGATTCTACTGCTTCCGTAGCATTGCTGTTCAGTTCACTGGCAATTTTGGATATTTCCTCCGTGGACTTTTTGGTCTGTTCTGCCAGCAGCCTGATCTGCTCAGCCACCACTGCAAAACCTCTTCCTGCTTCTCCCGCCCTGGCGCTTTCAATGGAAGCATTCAACGCTAACAGATTGGTCTGACTGGAGATATCCAGAATCATGCCCGTAATGGCTTCTACCTCCTTCGTTTTGCCTTGCAGTCTGGTCATTGCGGCAGTTACCTCATGATTGGTAGCTTCGATTCTGCCGGACTGCTCCTTCAGCTCTTCCATCACCCGGATACTTTGCTGTATGCTTTCCTTAGAATCCGTTGCAATCTTAACCATTGTCCTGGAACGTTCACCGGTTTCCCCGATTGCCTCCTGAATGCTCTGCGTCTTATAATTCTGTTCTTCAATATTCTGAGCAGTGATACCGGTAGCATCAGAAATCTCCTGCATACTCTGAGCAACCTTATTCGTTGCATCCACCAGTTCATCTACGAGACTGCTGCTTTTTTCAGATTCCTGCTGTACCGTACGGGAAATATCCAACACAGCATCCAAAACTACCTTCTGTTTCCCGCTCTGTTCCTCGGCAAAACCCAATGCATGGTCACTGAACAGCTTGGTAATCCTGCCGATATTGTATAGGAGGAAAAAAAGCATATATATGCAAATGACGCGGCTGATGGCATCCACATCGGACGTCAGCTGCTGTTTTACCACACGTATTATGACAACTACAGTAAACAGAACTGCATACCCGATACAGGCTTTTTTATAGGAACTTAAATGATAATAGGGAATCTGTAATGCCAGAATCCCAAGTATTGCAAAATAGAGAAATTCCGCATCTGTCTGCATACCCAGAAGCAGAAATTCCAGTCCCATTTCAATAAGTACAACCGTTTTTAATCTGAAGCTATCCTTCCTGTGAAGGTAGATGCCCCATCCGCCAACCAGAAAAATGATAATAAAAGTAACGTTCCCATATACGGTAGGTACCGCGATATGCTTCGTCGTGAGCTTTAACAACAGATAAATCAAAAACAGAACCCACAAACCGGTGGCTGCAGCAATATATATGCCATTCATCTTCAGGTATCTCTGACTGATTTCATTATATTGATATTGTTCTTTACTTTCCATAGAGCCTCCTTAGTAAAAATACTGTTTCTTTTAGCATAATACTTTTTGTGGTTTTTTTCATCTGTTTTGAGTAAATATATTGTAGAAAAATGCGGTTACTTTTTGTGAAAAAAGCCATATATCTCTTCTGCGATATGCTCCGGTATTTCCGGCACCTGCATCAGTTCCGGCACCTCTGCATTTTTAATATCGTCTATGGATGCAAAATGCCGCATCAGTGCTTTACGGCGGGCGGGGCCGATTCCCGGGATATCATCCAGCACCGATTTCACCTGATCCTTGCTTCGCAAAGAACGATGATACTCAATGGCAAACCGGTGGGCTTCATCCTGTATGCGGGTAATCAGCTTGAAGCCTTCCGAATGGGTATCTATGGGCAATTCTACATTATGAAAATACAGTCCCCTGGTGCGGTGGTTGTCATCCTTTACCATGCCACAGACCGGAATATCCAGGTGAAGCTCCTCCAATACGGACAACGCAATGTTAACCTGCCCTCTGCCACCGTCCATCAGAAGCAAATCAGGGAATTTCGTAAAGCTGCCGAAGTCAGCATCCATTTCCTTCTCCTTCAGCTTTTCCTGTTCCTCCATGCCATGAACAAAACGTCTTGTCAGCACTTCCTTCATGCAGGCATAGTCGTCGGGACCTGCTACGGATTTGATTTTGAACTTCCGGTAATCACTGCGCTTGGGCTTCCCTTTTTCAAAAACAACCATGGAACCTACATTCTCAAAACCGCTGATATTGGAAATATCAAAGGCTTCCATCCGGTTAGCGCTTTCTATCCCCAAAAGTGTCGCAATTTCTTTGGCTGCGCCGATGGTTCTGCCTTCTTCTCTTTTTAGGCGCTCCCTGTCCTGACTCAAAACTAAGGATGCATTCTGGGCTGCCAGTTCCACCAGCTTTTCCTTGGTTCCCTTTTTGGGCACCAGCAATTTCACACGGCTTCCCTTCCGCTTGCTCAGCCAGTCCTCAATCAGATTTGCATCTCCGATTTCATATTGCAGCATCAGTTCCCGGGGAATAAAAGGTGTACCTGCATAGAACTGCTTCACAAAATCCTCCAGTATCTGCTCCTTCTCACAGCCCGACACCCGCATCATATAAAAATGCTCCCGGCCAATCAGCCTGCCGTCCCTGACGAAAAATACCTGTACCACAGCATCCGTATCATCCTTGGAAAGGGCAATAATATCCCTGTCCTCTCCTACGCTGTCCGTAATCTTCTGTTTTTGGGAAACGGATTTGACGCTGTTGTACAAATCCCGGTAACGGGCCGCCTCCTCAAATTCCAATTCTGCGGCAGCAGCCTGCATTTTACTCTCCAAATCCTTCAATATATTGCCATAATTGCCGTTCAAAAACTCCAAAGCCTGCTCCACATGCTGCCTGTACTCTTCCCTGCTTACATAATTCTGACAGGGTGCCAGGCACTGCTTGATATGATAGTTCAGACACGGCCTTTCCACGCCGATATCCCTGGGAAGACACCTGTTACAGGTACGGAGCTGATACAGCTTATTCAACAGTTCAATGGTATCCTTTACCGCTCCTGCACTGGTATAAGGACCAAAATAACGGGATCTGTCCTTCTTCATTTCCCTGGCAAAGAGGATACGGGGATAATCCTCCCCCACTGTCACTTTAATATACGGATAAGTCTTATCATCCTTCAGCAGGGTGTTGTATTTCGGCAGATGCTCCTTGATCAGATTGTTTTCCAACACCAGTGCTTCCAGTTCGGAATCGGTTACAATATATTCAAAGCGGGAAATCAGGGATACCATTTTATCAATCTGGGGACCGCGTCCGATATTCTCCCTGAAATAGGAACGTACCCGGTTGTGAAGGTTGACGGCCTTCCCCACATAAATGATGGCATCCTGTGCGTCATGCATAATATAGACTCCCGGCTTATGCGGAAGCTTTTTTAATTCCTCTTGTATATCAAATCCCATGTTGCTTCTCCTATAAAAGTCAGTGCTGAATAAATATGGCACAAGACCGACAAATTTCTACCGTTCTTGTGCCAAACTTTTAAGTGCCTCTTTCAACACATTTTAATAAATTCTAGGAATCTAAATGGTGATTGGAGAACACACCCACATCCGGGCGGTGCTCATTCTCCCCTGTCTTAACTTCCTCCGGGAGCTTCGGCTCCGATGGCTGTACGACATCTTCCGGAAGCTTTGGCTCCATCGGCTGTCCGGTTTCTTCCGGCTGTTTTAACCCGGATGACTGTGCGGCACTTTCCGGTTGCTTTAATTCCGACTGCTGTGCGGCGTTTTCCTGCTGCTTTTCTTCCTCGCCGTCTGCCGGCTTGTCGGCATCCTCCTTCTCCTCTACAGGTTCCGGAATCCCTTTTTCCCTGCGGTAGA
>JBJFCM010000131.1:6118-32828 GCA_051888955.1 Lachnospiraceae bacterium
TCGGCATCCTCCTTCTCCTCTACAGGTTCCGGAATCCCTTTTTCCCTGCGGTAGATTTCCATAAATTCCTTACCGGTAATGGTTTCTTTCTCAATCAGGAAGGCTGCCAGCTTATCCATCACATCTCTGTTCTCCGCAAGCAGCGCCTTTGCCTTTTCGTAGCTCTCCTTCAGGATGGCTACCACTTCTTCATCGACCTCAGCCGCTGTCTTGTCGCTGCAGTTCATCACGTCACGGCCTTCCAGATACTTGCTTTCTACAGTAGAAAGTCCTACCAGACCAAAACGCTTACTCATACCATACTGCGTTACCATGGAGCGTGCAATGTCGGTTGCCTTCTCAATATCGTTAGCTGCTCCTGTGGTGACAGTATCGAATACCAGCTCCTCTGCTGCACGTCCTGCCACCAGGCCAACCAGCATATCCCGCAATTCAGCTTCTGTATTCAGGAATTTCTCTTCCTCAGGTACATGCATAACATATCCCAGGGCTCCCATGGTACGGGGTACGATAGTGATTTTCTGTACAGGCTCTGAATTCTTTTGTAAAGCGCTGACAAGCGCATGACCAACCTCATGATAGGATACGATTTTCCGCTCTTCCTTGCTCATGATGCGGTCCTTCTTCTCTTTGCCCACCAATACCTGTTCTACGGCATCGAACAAATCCTTCTGGCTGACATATTCCCTGCCATCCTTCACTGCGTTGATAGCTGCCTCGTTGATCATATTGGCAAGATCCGCACCTACTGCGCCGCTGGTTGCAAGGGCAATGGCATCGAAGTCCACCGTCTCGTCCATCTTGACATCCTTGGCATGTACTTTAAGAATTTCCACACGCCCCTTTAAATCCGGCTTGTCTACGATGATTCTTCTGTCAAAACGTCCGGGACGAAGCAGCGCCTTATCCAAAATCTCAGGACGGTTAGTCGCACCTAAGATTAAAACGCCCTTGGAGGAATCGAAGCCATCCATCTCGGAAAGCAGCTGGTTCAGAGTCTGCTCTCTTTCTTCATTACCGCCACCGTATTTGGAATCACGGCTGCGTCCAATCGCATCGATTTCATCTATAAAAATAATACAGGGTGCATTCTTGGTGGCTTCCTTGAACAGGTCACGCACACGGGAAGCGCCTACACCGACATACAGTTCGATAAAGTCAGAACCTGCCAGGGAAAAGAAGGGAACACCTGCTTCTCCTGCTACCGCTTTGGCAAGCAGAGTCTTACCGGTACCGGGAGGTCCTACCAAAAGAGCTCCCTTCGGCAGCTTGGCTCCAATCTTGGAGTATTTGCCAGGATTGTGCAAAAAGTCCACGACCTCCTGCAGGGATTCCTTGGCTTCATCCTCACCGGCCACATCCTTGAAAGTAATGCCCGTCTCTTTCTGTACATAAACCTTGGCATTGCTCTTGCCTACGCCCATGGGGCCACCGCCCTTATTCATCTTACGGAACAGGAAGCTTAACAATATCCAGAACAGCACCAGAGGCACTACATAATAGAGAAGAATCTCCATAATAAAGCCGGAGCTGTCAGGAATATAGCCCCATACCGTAACGCCTGCCTCACGCAGTCTCTCCGGCAGGGTATCGTCCTCTACCAAAGCGGTATAATAAGTAGTCTTAGGACCGGTGCCATAGTAGAACAGAGGATTCTTCAGCGTATTGTCCTCATCCACCAGCTCGATATTGATGCGGTCCGAGCCGTATTTTACACTCTCGACCTTACCCTCTTCCACCAGCTGCATGAACTCGGTATAGCTCAACTCCTTCGTCTGGCTGGTAGTCATGGTCTTCATGAACAGACTGGTCAGCACCAACGTAATCAGCGCCGCAATCAGAAGCAGAAGCAGATTCACTTTCTTAGGGTTCTGATTGCTGCCGCCGGGGCCTCCGTTACCGCCGGAGCCGTTGCCTCCGGGACCATTGCCACGGTTACCGTTGTTGTAACCGTCCCCATTGTCAAATTGATTGAAATTTTGTTCGCTCATTTAGTTACTCTTTCCTTTTATAATTGGTTCACTGGTCAAATCTACTCCCAGCTTTTTAAATGTTTTGATATCTACATCAGAAAGCATCACAGAGGTATGCACCTGGCATCCTTTTAATTTAGGAAGCTGTTCCAACGCTTTCCTTGCATTCTTGTCATTCGTAGCAGATACGGAAAGGGCAATCAGCACCTCATCCGTATGAAGCCTGGGATTCTTTCCTCCCAGATATTTTGTCTTTAATTCCTGAATAGGTTCAATTGCTTCCGGTGAAATCAGATGGGTGTCATGCTCCACCCCGCCCAGATACTTCAACGCATTCAACAATAAAGCAGCCGATGCGCCCAAAAGATCGGTCGTCTTGGAGGTAATGATCGTGCCATCGGAAAGTTCTATCGCAGCAGTAGGTACATGTAATTCCTCTGCACGCTTCTTTGCCGCAACCGTTACTTTCCTGTCATCTGTAGTGATCTTGGCCTGCTTCATCAGCAGTTCGATCTTATAAACCTCGTTTTCTTTGGCTTTTCCCTTTATCACATCATTCATTGCCGTATAATACCGGCGGATGATTTCCATATGGGAGGCTTCCCTGCATGCTTCATCATCTACAATACAGTTTCCTGCCATATTCACGCCCATATCTGTAGGGGATTTATAGGGATTTGTCCCATAAATTCCTTCAAAAATGGCATTCAATACCGGGAAAATCTCAATATCACGGTTGTAATTAACCGTCGTCACCCCATAGGCTTCCAAATGGAACGGATCAATCATATTAATGTCATTCAAATCTGCCGTTGCTGCTTCATAGGCAAGATTAATAGGATGTTTCAAAGGAATATTCCAGATAGGGAAGGTCTCGTACTTCGCATAGCCTGCCTTGATGCCCCTCTTATTATCATGGTAAAGCTGGGAAAGACAGGTCGCCATTTTCCCGCTGCCCGGTCCCGGTGCGGTAACCACTACCAGCGGTCTCGTTGTTTCAATATATTCATTTTTACCAAATCCCTCATCGCTGACAATCAGCGGAATATTGGAAGGATAACCTTCTATCGTATAATGCAGGTATACCTTTACATTTTTCTTTTCCAGTTTTTCTTTAAAGGCTACAGCACGCAATTGTCCGGCATAATGAGTCAGTACGACACTACCCACATAAAGCCCACGGCTTTCAAATTCTCTCATTAGCCTTTGTACATCTTCATCATAGGTGATACCCAGGTCACCGCGTATCTTATTTTTTTCGATATCTGCCGCATTTATTACAATCACAATCTCAGCTCTGTCAGAAAGCTTCATCAGCATGCGCAGCTTGCTGTCCGGCTCAAAGCCCGGCAGGACTCTTGATGCATGATAATCGTCAAACAGCTTGCCTCCAAACTCAAGATACAGCTTGTCCCCGAATTTATTAATTCTTTCCTCAATATGCTCTGACTGCATTTTTAAGTATTTCTCGTTATCAAATCCCACTCTCATATTCCGAACCCGTTTTTCCTTTTATTTAGTATATACCGCTTTTCATTTTAGCACAACAATTCTGATTATGCCATAAAAAAGACGTGAACAAATATCAATTTTTTCTAAAATTTTCTTTGTCTCGTTTCCACGAAAATATTGACAACCTAAACAGCCGGTGCTAGAATCCTTTTATTACAGCAACGGCGCTATAAGTTTATTTATGGTGCCCTTTTTTATTTCAAAAAAATATGATAAAGCCGAGGTGTGCATATGCCAATAAAGTATGTATTTGTAACAGGCGGCGTGGTTTCCGGACTTGGAAAAGGAATTACGGCCGCATCTTTGGGGCGTCTGTTAAAGGCCCGTGGATACAAGGTGACCATGCAGAAGTTCGACCCCTATATCAATATTGACCCTGGTACCATGAATCCCATCCAGCATGGCGAAGTGTTCGTCACCGATGACGGTACGGAAACGGATTTGGATTTGGGACACTATGAGCGTTTTATCGACGAGAACCTTGACAAGAATTCCAACGTCACCACCGGTAAGGTGTATTGGAGCGTATTGCAGAAGGAGCGCCGCGGTGACTACGGCGGAGGCACTGTTCAGGTTATTCCTCATATTACCAACGAGATTAAGAGCCGTTTTTACCGCAACTTCACGGATGAGGAAACCCGTATCGCCATTATCGAGGTGGGCGGCACCGTAGGTGATATCGAGAGTCAGCCCTTTCTTGAATCCATCCGCCAGTTCCAGCACGAAGTGGGCCATGAAAATGCCATTCTCATTCATGTTACCCTGATACCTTATCTGAGCGCTTCCCAGGAATTAAAGACAAAACCCACCCAGGCAAGCGTTAAAGATTTGCAAGGCATGGGTATCCAGCCGGATATCATCGTGTGCAGAAGCGAGCACCCTCTCGATCAGGGGATAAAGGATAAAATTGCCCTTTTCTGTAACGTACCCAATAATCACGTCCTGCAAAATCTGGATGTGGAATATCTGTACGAGGCGCCTCTTGCAATGGAAAAAGAACACCTGGCCCAGGTAGCCTGCGAATGTCTCCACCTTGACTGTCCGGAACCTGACTTGTCAGAGTGGGAAAAGATGGTGGATGATCTGAAGCATCCCACCGATAAAGTCACCATTGCACTGGTAGGAAAATATGTGCAGCTCCATGATGCATACATCAGTGTCGTAGAGGCCTTAAAGCACGGCGGTATTACCAATCATGCCACTGTAAATATCAAATGGATTGACTCTGAAAACGTTACACCCGAAAACGTCGATGAACTGCTTTCAGACGTACATGGCATCTTAGTACCCGGCGGTTTCGGCTCCCGAGGTATTGAAGGCATGATTCTCGCCATCCAATACGCGAGGACTCACGGCGTTCCTTTTCTGGGATTGTGTCTGGGCATGCAGCTTACCATTGTGGAATACGCCCGCCATGTTGCAGGCTTCCATGATGCGCACAGCATTGAGATGGACCCCAACACTACCCATCCTGTCATTGCACTTATGCCGGACCAGAATGGTGTAGAGGATATTGGCGGCACCTTAAGACTTGGCGCCTACCCTTGCGTACTTGCTAAGGATTCTCTGGCTCACAGGTTGTACGGCACCGATACGATTTCCGAACGTCACAGACACCGCTACGAAGTAAACAATGATTATCGTGCCACACTGACGGAGCATGGTTTGAAGCTTTCCGGCACTTCCCCTGACAATCGTATTGTAGAAATGTGTGAATTGTCGGAGCATCCCTTCTATATTGCCACGCAGGGACATCCTGAATTAAAATCCCGTCCCAACAGGCCACATCCATTGTTCAAGGGTCTTGTGGAGGCCGCATTGCAATATAAGAATAAATAACGTATGTTTTTCTTTTGTTAAAATTTGAAAACGATTAAAAAAGCTTATAAGAATCCGCTATCTACAGCGGATTCTTTTCTTTTTCCACCAGTATGCACAACATATGTTTGTTTATTTGCTTTGCAAGTTTCATTTTTTACACTTGCATTTTTCTACCACTTTTTTACATTTTTGCAAGTTTTCTGTCACAAAAAAGATATATTTCAGAAGGCTTCATTTTCGTCAGTGAATTTAATAACAAGTGCTTTTTTAAATCGCCGTTTACAAAGTACATATGCATCTGCTATTCTAAAAAGGATGTAAGCGCATTCCGCATGGCATACATACGTTTCTCTACAAATGACCTTCTAAAAGCACCCGACAAAACGGGGAAAAGGGAGCAATATGAAAAAAAGAACTTTATATCTTATTTCTATTATATGGATACTTTTTTTATCCACAGTCTTTACAGGATGTACAAATTCCTCAAAAGGTGACAAAGCCTCCAATCTCCGTCAATACAATATTCTGGAATTATCTGAGACGGCTGACACTTCTGCAAGTGCCAAGCTGCTTACCCAGCTTGCAGACAACCGACTTTCCATCAATTTGAAAACTACACCCAAAGAAAGTGCGAAGCAAATCATCCTCTTAGACGATGAGGCTACTGCCAATACCTACGGGCAGTCTCTTTCCGGCTTACCTTCTTGCGGATTTCAGATTATAAATCATGAAGGCACGCTCCTTCTTCTTTCTCCCACCGAAGCCGGCCTGAAGCGTGCATGCAGCTTTCTGATCTGGCGGTTTGTAGAAGAAGACGGTTCCCTATCGCTATCCGAAGGTGAGTTCTATGCCGATATGGGAAAAAATATAAAAGATGCTATTTATATAGGAGAAACCCCTCTCTCAGATTATTCTATCGTCTATACTGATAAAAAAGCATTGCTTCCTGTTGCACAGGAGTTCGCCTTTTATATCCAGCAGACAAGCATGGATATCCTGCCTGTCATTTCTTCTTCAGATGCAGAAGATGCTGCACATACCATCTGTATTTCCCTCGACAGCAGTCTTTCTGCCGGCGAGTACCGCATTGCAATACAGGAAGGAGCAGTTTCCATCATCGGTTCTGACGCTTCTGCTGCCAGGGACTGTATGTACCTCTTTTTGGATACCTACATGGGCTGGATAAAGACCGGCACAGAAGAGGCCCATATCAGCAGCACTGCAAACGTTTTGCATATTCCGTTTACATTAAATGAAAAAACGCCCTGGATTGCAGAGCGTGAAGCTATTATTACCCTATGGAATATCAATTACAGCCGCGGTGTATTTCTCAACAACTCCACCAGCTTAAAAAACAATATCATGTCCTTTTCAGAAGATCAGTTGTATGAATATGTAAAAATGCTGAAATTCTGCGGTTTTACCGGCATTCAGGTAACAGATATGTGTTCTGCGTGGGCAGGCGTGGGCGGTTATGAAAATGTACATGATAAAATTAGAATTTTGGCAGATGCTGCCCATTCTTTGGACATGCATTTCACCCTTTGGGTGTGGGGCTCCGAGTTTACCGGCTATGGCTGGGTGGACGACTCTGTAACCTATTCTTTTGAAGGCTATCATTATGCCTACGAAAATCCTGCAGTAGTAGAAACCTTTGAAAAATATTATTCCATCTATGCCGAACTGGCTGACTGCTGCGACAGAGTCATTGTTCACTACTACGACCCCGGCAATTTGGAAAAAAGTGAGGATATTGCTTTTTTTGCTAAGATGCTCCGTGATAAATTCATTGCTGTAAATCCGGATATCGACTTTGGCGTCAGTTGCTGGGTAGACATTTTTGATAAAAATGTCCTGGTAGAGGAGCTGGGTAATGACATCACGCTTTACGAAAGCGGTCACCACGACAATGTAGATGATTATGTCAGCTTCCGCAACACCACTTCCTCCTTGGGCTGCCGCCTGGGAACCTGGGCATGGAACACTTGTGAAATGGAAATTGATCAGATGGCACAAATGAATTTCAATCTGGATATCATTCAATCCACCTATCAGACAGCCAGGAATTACGACAGTATCATGAAGTCCTCCTATTGGAGTGAAATGGACTCCTATCATGTGCTTAATGTATTTTCCCTGTACTGTGCCGGGCAACTGCTGATAGATCCGGACATGGATTCTGATACTTTATTACGTCAAGTAGCATGGCAGGCCGTAGGGGATGAATATGCAGAAGATTTTGCTCAGATATTAAGCCTTATTCAGGATGCCCGTTCCGGCAGTTCCTGGGATACGTACTGGTGGAACAGCGAAAATTATATTTTGAAAAGTGATGACTATCCGGCAGAAGATATTCTGGAACGCTGCAATACCTACATCCCTATACTTCAGGAAATGATTGATAAGGGGATTGAGAGTAATACCCTGCCGCTTCCCATCAGCCTGAATGAAGTATTGCAGATGATGCTGCCCCATTTGGAGCAAATTCGCAGCTTTGCAGAGTTCCGCATCGAATTCGCAAAACTGGAAGATTCCTATGAACAAGGTGCTTCCTCTGAAGCGCTTGCGGAAGCCTTAAATGCAATCTCAACACCCATCCATGAATATAACTGTATCATCGGGCTCTGGGGACAGGTGGAATCCCGTGCACAGCAGGAAATGATCCGTGATTTCTGCAATCGTGCAAACCTGCCAGTGCCTACTGATGCCACCTATGAAATGAATTGCAAGTTCCGGATATATTCTTACTTTATTACTGTCCAAAAAGGAAAGGCGGAGCCTGTTTACCTATACTTCCCTTATTTCCAGTACGGTCTGGCTTATGGGGCCGATGAGACATATGCCATGGTTCTGGAAATGGCAGAGGAAGGTATACTGACTATGAACGAAGATAAAAATGGTGCCTTCCTGACGGACTGGGAAAACTATATTTATCAGTTCAATTAATTACAGTGCCGGAAATCCTTCCGGCACTGAGAACTTATACCAAAAGCATATACAATAATGTCATCAGCAGCCCAACGCAGAACAACAGCAAGCCAAAAGAAAGGCTTCTGGCAATCATCGTATTGTTTTCCTGCAGTTCTTCCCTCCACATTGCCAGACGATGTTCAAAAGAAATTTTAATGGGGTGCTTTTTGTATATGGTATGATTCAGCGCTTCTTTTCCATCATCCATCAACGTACCTACCGCATGTGTAAGGGCATCTCCTTCTTCCAGTTCATGAGGCAGGGCAGCGTCTTTATAGGCAGTTTTCCGGAGTCCCACAATCAGGTAATCCGGCAGGCGGTCCAACAGACGACAGACGACACTTACGACAATATCCAGCACCTTCAGCAGCGGTCTGTAAACACGCTCTTCCAAGTCCCATTCCGGCTTCCATCTATCCACATAAGCGCCATCCTTCATCAGCCACCTACGCACTACGAGCAGATATACGCCTGCACCAATTAACAGTGACAGCAGTGCACCGGACAGGCTTTCCCAGTTGAATACGCCTGACCAGCTACCGCCCACAATACCGATAACGGGAAACAGCAATGCCACTGCTGTCAGAAGGATTGCTGTCAGCCTGCTCATATAATTTTTCTTTCCATCAAATTCTTCCTGCCGGGCTTCTTCCTGATTTTTCTCCCAAAACAGCGCCACATAGAGCTTGGTCATATAAGCCGCAGTCAAGCCTCCGCTGATAATAAAAAGCCATTCCGAAACCTTGACCGCAGCTGCCGGAAACTCTTCCTGCCAAAGCACCAGTCCGTCATGTATCAGACTTTTGCTGACATAACCATTAAAGAGCGGTACGCCCGCAATGCCCAACGCACCCGCCAGAAAAATCACATGCAGAAGCGGCTTTTTCCGCCCAAAGCCCCGGATATCATTCAAATTCAATTTGTGCAGATTCATAAAGACCACACCCGCCGCACTGAACAGTGCCAACTTTATCAGGGAATGGTTCACCATATGAAGCACCGTACCATCTAAAGACACTCCTAATCCTTCTGACAACAGTTCCATGATACCGGTATCCTGGGTGTTAACATTTGTCCACAGATTTCCGCCATAAGTCCATAGTTTTGCAGAAAAGACTCCTGCCATCCCCAATCCGGTAAAAATAAAGCCAATCTGGGATACGGAGGAGCAGGCCAGCGTACGTTTCAAATCCACGGAAAACAACGCAAGGACCGCGCCTGTTACCATAGTCAGGATGCCAATCACAAAGATCAGCCAGCCGAATGTCGCTCTGTCACAAAAGAGCTGCAGGGTCAACAGCATGGTACCGAACACACCTGTCTTAGTCAGGATACCGGACAAAAGGGCAGAAGCTGGTGCCGGTGCTACCGGATGGGCTTTCGGAAGCCAGATATGCAGGGGTACTGCACCGGCCTTGGCTCCAAAACCAAGTAACATCAAAAGGCCTGCAGCCACTGTTTTTTTGCTAGCGCTATAACCAAGCAGCCCGCCGATGGTAGAAAGTGTGCCCGTCTCTCCATATAGTAGGAACATGCCCATCAAAATGCACAGGCCACCGATTACTGCTATGGCCAGATAGGTTTCCGCAGCCCGCAGGGATTCTTTTCTTTCATCCTGTGCTACCCACACATAAGAGGCAAAGGACATGATTTCAAAAAATACAAACATAGTAAAGAAATCTGCCGACAGGAAAATCCCTACCGTTGCAGAAAGCGTCAGCAGCAGGAAAAAATAGTACCTGTTTTTATTTTCATAGTGCTTCATATATTCGAAGGAAAACAGCGTGCTGACAAACCACATAAATGCCGCTATCAACACATACATCTTTCGGAAACCTTCTGCCACAAAAGCAAGTCCCATACCGCAGAAGCCGGGCCAGTTAGTCTGCATCATAAATCCATCGGCTCCCCCGAACAATTCTATACGCAGCCAATCCCTTGTAGAAATATACGTGGTTACCGGCTGATACAGGTACAGGACTGCTGCTGCCAGAAGTTCCACGGTTACCGTAACTGCCGCTGCAATATTTCTTCGCTTATCACTATTACGTCCCAAAATCCAGGTAACTATTGCCCCAAGGAAGGGCCAGAGTACCAGAAAATCGATACATCTTTCCATCGCAATCTCCTCTTATAGTATCCCATTCGCCACATCACTTAAAAAGCTGACGACGGGAGCTGATTTTAATCCAAAGAATATTATCGCAGCTGCAAACAAAAACAGGGGAATCAGCATAAGCGGTCCCGGATCTTCCACCGTTTCTATGGATGCATAGTCAAAATCCTTTTCCGGGAAATATGCCCGTATCACAATGCCTAACATGTAGATAGCCGTAAGCAGGGCAGATACCAAAAGAGCTCCCACCCCGAAATAAGCCATTGCATTTTCACTGGATACCGCTGCTGCCGCCAGGTTCCATTTACTGATAAATCCTGCGAAACCCGGTACTCCCATCAATGCCAGAGCTGAAATAGTAAAGCAGGCAAAAACCTTAGGCATTTTTTTCCCGAAACCATTGATTTCATATACATACTGTTTTCCGGTTTTATACATTACCGCACCCACACAGAAGAAAGAACATATCTTCATTACCGCATGGAAAACCATGTGAGTCAGAGCACCCAAAAAGCCAAGCGGTGTCATAATGGTGACCCCAAAAAGGATATAGGACAGGTTGCTGATAGTAGAATAGGCGAGACGCCGTTTTAAGTGCGTTTCCTTCACCGCTTTCGAGCAGCCATACAAAATCGTAATAATGGTAAGACCCATCACTACCTTCTGCGCCCAGGTTCCGCGAATATAGTCAGCACCGTAGCTGTAATAGGTGAGCCGCATAATGGCGAAAGCACCTGATTTTACAACCGCCACTGCATGTAATAACGCTGTTACCGGTGTAGGAGCTACACTGGCCTGCGGCAACCAGGAATTGAACGGGCAAAGCGCTGCTTTCACACCGAAACCGCAAAAAGCAAACACATAAATAAGAAGCAATATATTCGTCCTGTCCCCTATCTTGGTCAAATCCAGCACGCCTCCGTACACAAAGTTCATGGAGTTTCCATAGACAATGACAAAAATCAGGCCGATAAAGGCAAAGGCTGCACCTCCCAGGGAATAATACAGGTACTTACGGCTTGCCAGGATTGCCTCCCGGGTCAGGGTATGCATGACTAAGGGCACCGTTACCAATGTCAGCAGCTCATAGAAGAAGTACATGGTAAGCAGGTTGCCGGCCAGGGAAATACCAAGTGTAATGCCATAAGTCATGGTATAAAACAGAAAGAAATAGTTTTCTCTTTCCTCATGCTTCATGTATTCAAAAGAGTAAAGCGTCGCCAGCGGCCAGAGTGTGGCAATAATGCCGGCAAACACTGTGGAAAGACCGTCCACCTGCAGCTCAATGGCAAGGTTCCCGGTAAAGTATACGATTGTAAAGACTTCTTTGGGCCTGTTAATCAGCAGGCTCCACACAATGACAGTGGTAATACATACCAGGATTTCCAGGTAGGTAAGTTTTATTTTACGGTTCTTCCACTTAATCAGCGGGAGGGGGATGCTTCCTGCTATGGGGAGCAGGATGGCAGCCAATATCATGAATTCTTTCATGGGTGAGTACCTCCTAAGTACCGAATTCTGATTTTTAAAGAGTTTTAAAGACAGCAGCAGTTATCCTGCCTACATATGTGAGTATATAGGTGGGAAACATGCCCATTATGGCAACGAGCAACGTCAAAACCACAATTGCTATCTGCATGAGCAGAGGGGCATCAGTCCGGGAAGCCTTGATTGCTGAAGTTCCTGCATCTTCCCCCACACTGTTCTCCGTAAAGTCTGCTCCGGGCAGGAAGGCTTTGATGGAGATGGGAAGCAGATATGCAGCAGTCAGCAGGGCACTGACAAGAAGAATTGCAGGACCCAGGATGCTGAATACAGGCATATCAGCAGCAATGCTGCCTATCCCTAAGTACCATTTGCTGACAAAGCCGGCAAATGGCGGTATTCCAATCATTGACAGAGAAAGCAGGGTAAAGCAGACCATGGTAAGGGGCATCTTTTTCCCAATACCGGTCAGTTCCTCCACTCTGGTTTTCCCGGTTTTAAAAATAATAGCGCCTGCAATCAGGAAAAGGCCGCACTTCATGAAGGCGTGAGCACCGGCATGCAGAAATGCACCGGTAAGGCTGTCAGGCTGCAGCATGGCAAGTCCGAAGAGAATATAAGCTACCTGGCTGACAGTAGAATAAGCCAGTCTTTTTTTCAGTATCTTTTCCCGGTAGGCCATCATGGAGCCCATAAGCACCGTGATTAATATCAATATTAACCATACCTCCTGCACCCAGGTCCCTCTGATAAAATCTGTTCCGAACAGATAGTAGACCGTACGAATGACTCCTAACACACCTGCCTTGACAATAATGCCGGACAGAGCGCCGGAAGCCGGTGCCGGAGCAACCGGATGAGCCGCCGGAAGCCATACATGCATAGGAAACATGCCGGCTTTCACGCCAAAGCCCAATAACATAAGGAATGCTACCAGCAATAAAAATCCTTCATTTCCCCCAATCAGAGCCGTATCCAGCACGCCTCCTGCCGTAAAGGTCAGGGTATTGGCATATCTGTTTAAAAAATACAGGCCAAATAACACCATATACGCACCTGCAAAGGAGAAGAACAGATACTTCATGCCTGCCAGTATCGCCTCCCTTGTGCGGTTGTGAAGCACCAGAGGCATGGACAGCAGGGTCATCAATTCATAAAACATATAAAAAGTAATCAGATTGCCGGAAAAATCCAAGCCGATCAGAATACCATACACAATCAGATAAAAGCCATAGTACCTTTTCTCATTCTCCTCATGAGACATATAAGAAAAGGAATACAGGCCGGCCAGCAGCCACACAATGCTTGTCAATACCACAAAAAAGCGCCCGGTGCCATCCACCTTAAACAGAATAGGCAGCGTCTTTGTCAGATTAAATACCTGCAGGGGCGTATTGTTCTGCACTACCGCCAGCGTAATTCCCACCAATACGGCAGTCAGTCCTAAAAAGAAAGCGGTATAGCCACACAGGCTTTTTCTGTTTTTCCATTCCGGCATAAGGAGCAGGAGAAGCCCTGCAAGCACCGGTGTCAATATGGATACTAGAATCATGCGAACATCTCCAATCCTTTTTCTATCAGATCTACCAGAAACTGTGACATGCACCCCAGCCAGACATTCAGGACTACCAGGCAGACCGTAGCCGCTGTGAACAGCTTCTGCTTTCCAAAAGTGCGTATCTCATAGTCAGTCGATACAGGGGTGTAAATACGTATCACCGTTTTCATAAAATAAATCGCATTTAAAATCGTGCTGATTGCCAGTACAATCAGGGCAGGAAGCATTTTCCCTGTATTCTGAACAGCTGCCTGTGAAAACAAAAGCTTGCTGATAAATCCCGAAAACATGGGAATACCCACCATGGAAAGCGAACCGGCAGCAAAGGCCACTCCCGCCAGTTTGTTCCGGTAGGCAGCTCCCGTCAGATCCTCAAAATGCTTACTTTGTCCGGAAACATCCGTAAGCCCTACGCCGGCAATGAACAGCAGGGATTTGGTGGCTGCATGGGAAAAAATATGGAAAACCGCAGCAATCATGCCGGCCTTCGTCCCCATGCCGATACCCATATAGATATAACCAATCTGCGCTACGGAGGAGAAAGCAATCATTCTTCTGATATCGTTCTCCTTAATAGCACTCAGGGAACCGAAAATCATGCCGGCCAGTCCGAACACGAAAAGCACATTGATAATCTTGCTGCTGCCAAACACCTCAAAACCGATGACACGATATATAATCTTTATCAACAGGAAAATGTAGCCTTTGCTCACAAGGCTGGACAAAATTGCTGCACTGGAAGCCGTGGAATAGCCGTAGGCATCCGGCACCCAGGTATGAAAAGGGAACAATGCGCTTTTGATGGCCAGTCCCACCGTCATCAACGCAATAGTCACCGTAAGCGGCACATGATATGCTCCCGAAGCATATAAAGCCGCTACAGCTTCCTTAATATTGCTCATCAAAAGATGGCCTGTCAAATCGTAAAGCATGCACAGCCCCATCAGCAAAAGGCCGGAGCCCAATAAGCTCATAATCATATAGCGAACCGCTGCTTCAATGGTGCGTCCGGTCTGTCTGATCATAATCAGTCCACAGGCCGATATGGTATTGATTTCCACAAAAACATACGCCGTAAACAAGTCGTTGGTATACACCAGCGCCAAAAGGGAACACAGCATCATGTTCGTAAGGATATAGTAATAATTCAGCTTGGAACCTTCTATCTCTTCATCCAGATGCTTCCTGCCTCCCCAAAGGGACAGCAGCATAATGATGCAGAAAAACAATGCCATGGCGGATTCCAATACTCCGACCCTGATCTCATTGCCAAAAGGAGCCGGAAAATGACCCATCCAGTATACGTAGCTTTCTCCCGTCTGCAGGGTAAACAGAAGCGTGGCCGCCGACATAATGGCTACCACGATAATGACCACCTGATTTAGGATGCGGGCAGCTTTTCCCTTTAATACCGAGCTGATGGAGCCCGAAAAAAGAGAAATAATAATAGAGAAAAAAGGAAAATTCTGTACAAATGCCATCTATCTGCCCTCCTTTTTCAAAAGAGCTGATATTTCATCCAGATCCAGCGTATGATATCTGCGATACAGACGGATGGTCAGAGACAGCATCAATGCTGTTACCGATACGGAAACCACAATACCGGTCAGTACCAGGCCGCTGGGAATCGGATTGATGTAAGCCTCCACGCTCTGCACGCCATCCACCACAATAGGAGCCACACGCCCTTCTATATAGCCTTTTTCTGCCAGAAACAGGTAAATCGCGCTATCCATGATATTCAGGCCGATAATTTTTTTAATCAGGTTCTTCTGCAAAAGAAGATTGCAGGCTCCGATACCGAACAATATCATCGCCACCGCTTCCCCAAAATTAACAAGAAGATTAGGACCCATATTAAAATCCTCCCTTCCGGAACAGTGCATAAAAAGCGTACATGGTACATGCTACCACAAGCCCTACACAGATATTCAGGGGCAGTATCAGACCGCTGCTTAAAATGGCACCCGGCGTACCGAGAGGAATGCCACTGTGCAGTCCGTTCGCTCCCGTATAGAAAGAATAGCTTTTCGCCAGACAATAAAAGGACAGGGAGCAGAAGCACACAATCTTGTAGGTTTTTTCCGTAAAGAAACGTTCAGTTTTTGCAAAACCAAAGGCATTCAGGTATAAAATCAGCCCTGCACCGATAATGGCACCGCCTGAAAAACCGCCGCCCGGCGACAGATGTCCGTTCAGGATGATATAAATACCAAATATCATAATCATAGGTACCAGAATAAATGCTACCTTTTGCAGAATCGTATCGTTCTTAGGCTCATTAGTACGGTCATCGTCCTCTTTCTCGCCCTTATTTTTGCGCATCAGCACCAGTACGGTAATCGTGGCAACGAACAACACATGGGACTCACCCAGCGTATCAAATGCACGATAGTCCAGAATCATGCCGGTCACGATATTGACAGCGCCGGTTTCCTGAAGTCCTTTTTCGATATAGCGCGCCGATACCTCGTTGTTGTCCGGCTTGCCCGCTTCCCCCACCGGTGGCAGGAAAGAAACCGCCGTAAGCAGTACCATAATCAATCCTGCGCAGAAAAGCACCGCCAGAATACGGTATATATACTTGAAGAATTTATATTCCTTGTTATGCTCCACATCATTGACGCGCTCGGTAATCATCTGCCGTTCGCGCATGCGTTCCACGATAGTCTGTTTCGGAAGCTCCTGCTCCTTCTGGGGCTTCATTTCCACATTACCCGTATATAAATCCTTTTCTCCATTCAGCCAGGCCAGAAATTTATTGCTCATCCTTCTCTACCTTTTCCTCCCTGATAGCATGTATCTTTTTTAAGGTCACGAAAAACAGGATGCTGGTAACACCTGCTCCCACCGCTGCCTCTGTAATGGCAAGGTCCGGTGACTCCAGTGTAATCCATATCATGGACATGACCAGAGAAAAGGACATGTAGATGATGATAGAATTTAAAAGGTTTTTGGAGATGCTGACCGACACTGCACACACAATCAGAAATCCCAATAAAATGTACTGTATGACCGTCATTCTTCTGTCCTCACTTCCTCTTTTTTCCCTTCTGTTTTTTCCTCTTCTATCCTGCATTCTTCGGAAAGCTTCTCATTGGTAGTAACCTCCAGTCTGGCAATCAGATGAGAGGACACCGGAGAAGCGCACCACAAAAACAGAATAACCAGCATAAACTTCAGGGTAGTAAAATTAAGTCCTGAAAAAATCATCAGCCCCACCAGAGAAAAGCTGATGCCCAGCGTATCCCCCATGGCTGCCGCATGCATGCGGTTCAACACATATTTATAGCGAAAAATACCCACAAGCTCTACGCAGAAAATCACCATTCCAATCAGCAGAAATGCAGTTCCAATTGTAAACCTAAGCCACTCAAGCATCCTTCGAATCCTCCTTCCTACTGCCGTCCTTTTTCCCTTCCTGCTTTCCCTCCAGATATACCCCGGTATAGACCTTGACCAGTACGATAACTGCCAGGAAACTTATCATGGCATAAATCAGACAGATATCCACCAGATATCCTTCCCCAAGCAGCATGGCAAACACTGCAATCATTACCATGACCATCGTACCCATCATATTCACGGCTACCACCCGGTCCGTAACCCGCGGCCCCAGCACTGCCCGCAAAAGACAGGCAAACAAAAGCAGTGCCATGAATACAAGCACCACAATGTACTCTAGATGATACAAATTTTCCAAATTCATGATATTCTCCATTCTATCCTGTATTTCGAAACGCTGCACTAAGCCTCCAGCTTTCGTAAAAGCTTTACAAAAACAGAGGAATCTATTCCCTCTGCCAGACTCTTATCCAGACAATGTACCGTATACTCATCCTCTTCCAGCGATACCGTTATGGTTCCGGGAGTCAAAGTAATGGAATTGGCTAAGAGTACCCGCGCAGTCTTTGATTTTAAATCGGTCTTAAAATGCACAATTACCGGTTCATTTTGAAACCGTGGGGATAAAATCATATGCATGACTGCCCCATTGGCCTTTACGATTTCCCACACCAGCACCAGCACATACTGCAGAATGCGCAGACTTTTTTTCATCAGAATAATATCCTTTTTTATGCTGTAATCCAAAAATGCACAGACAAAAGCATATACTGCCGCCGCAATTACCAGACCGAACAACACGATTTCCAGGGTAATATTCCCATTAAAGATAATCCACATCAGGAAAAATATTATGTACATTCCCTTCTCCCTTCATGAGACACAAACAAAGCAGATACGGCCCCTCCTTAGGCCAATACCTGCTTTACTTTTTCAGTAAGCTGTGCTGCGCTCATTGCGCCTATACATGTTTCTTTTATTTCCCCGTCCTTAAAAATCAAAAAGGTCGGAATGCTAACTACCCGGTACTGTCCTGCCAGTTCAGGCTCGTCATCCACATTCAACTTGCCTACCTTGACTTTCCCTGCAAGCTCTTCTGCCAGCTTTTCCACTACAGGCGCCATCATTTTACAGGGCCCGCACCAGTCTGCGTAAAAATCTACCAGCACCGGTATGTCGGATTTTAACACTTCTGCATCAAAGTTCTGTTTTGTAAATTTATATTCCATAACTGCCTCCGTTCTGCCGCAAAGCGGCTCAAAAACTCTTTAAAACACTATCGATAAATGATATATTTACAGATAGGATTCCCCATCATAGAAAACTTTTCTTCATATTCAGTCATGACATTGCCTTCCATCATGGCCTCCTCATGGTGCAGATCGTAGGTAACGGCTTCCGCCTTCCATCCCGCCTCTGCAAGCTCGTCCACTGCAAAATCAAACAGCGCCCGATTGTCCGTTTTAAACTCCAGCCTGCCCTCCGGCTTCAAAATCAGGTCATATCTCGCAAGAAACTGTCTCGAAGGCAGTCTTCTCTTCGCATGCCTGTCCTTGGGCCAGGGATCCGAAAAATTCAGATAGATTTTGTCCACCTCATACCTGTCGAACACTTCTGCAATCTCTTCAGCATCCATACGGATGAATTTCAGATTGGGCAGTTCCTCTTCCTCCATCTTCTGAATGGCACGTAACAATACACTGGAGTATTTTTCAATACCGACGTAATTAATATCCGGATGGAGCTTGGCAATCGTGTGCAAAAATTTTCCCTTCCCCATGCCGATTTCTATCTGTATGGGATTGCTGTTGCCAAACAGCTCCTGCCATCTGCCCCGCTGCTCCTTTGGCTCATGCACCACAAACCGGCTTTCTCCTATGGTCTCGCGGGAACCTGTTATATTTCTCAGACGCATTTTATCTTTTCACCATATTCTTCCTTCTATGATTTACTAGTATATCCTATTTTTGTCGAAAAGAAAAGTTAAGAATTAAGAAATAAGAAATACTTTGGTTTTTGCTGAAAATAGTGTATGATAGGTATGAATACTTATAGAAAGGTTGCTGTTTATTTTGCGTAAATTTTATCATAGATTTGTTATTGTTCTCACCCTGCTTTGCTCTACCTGCCTTTGGCAGTTTTCTTCCCTGACCGCCCGGGCGGTTCCTGTCCTGACAGATGCAGAAGAGCGAATCGCTATCCCTGTAGAGACCAATGAAATAGAGAACTGGCCGGACGGTCCCGATGTAAGCGCCCAGTCCGCCATTTTGATAGACGCTGACACCGGCACTATCCTGTACGGCAAAAATGTCCACGAACAGCTTTATCCTGCCAGCACGACCAAGATACTCACCTGTCTGATTGCTACGGAGCAGTGCTCCCTGGATGAAATTGTCACTTTTTCTAAACATGCCATTTATTCCACAGAGGGCAGCCATATTGCCCTGGATGTGGGAGAAGAGCTGACCGTGGAGCAATGCCTGAACGCTATTCTGATTGCTTCCGCCAACGACGCATCCTTCGGTCTGGCAGAGCATATCACCGGCACCGATTGGGAGGACTTTGCGGATATCATGAATGAACGGGCTAAGGAGCTTGGCTGCGTGGATTCCCATTTTGTCAACCCCAATGGTCTGCCAGACGAGAATCATTATACCTCCGCCTATGACCTTGCCATGATTGGCCGTGCCTTTTTTGCCAATGAACTGCTTTGCAAAATATCCTCCAGCGCGCTGTTAGACATTCCACCTTCCGACAAGCAGCCGGATCACATTCTGGAGCGCTCCAAGAACCAGCTTCTTCCCGGAAAGCCCTACGCATACGAATACCTGGTAGGCAGCAAGACCGGTTATACCGATGCGGCAAGGAGCACTCTGGTTTCCTGTGCCGAAAAGGACGGCATGAAGCTGATTGCCGTTGTTATGGTGGAGGATTCTCCCAGCCAGTTTGCGGATACCGTTGCATTGTTCAACTACGGTTTCAACAATTTTGATAGAATCAATATCTCTGAAACAGAAACCCGGTTCAATATTGATAATGCCAGCTTTTTTTACAGTGACAATGATATTTTCGGCAGCTCCAAGCCTATTTTAGCTCTGAACAAAAAGGACTGTATCACTTTGCCTAAGACCGTTTCTTTTGATGAGGTCTCTTCCACGATTTCCTACAATACCGGCAAAGAAGGACAGGCTGCCTTGATTACCTATTCCTACAATGGTGTTATTCTTGGCTCTGCTTCAGTGGATTTTGCCAATGATGCAACAAGCCATTACAGCTTCGAGGAAAGCACAGAAGGTGCCATGCAGCCCGCTCCGGGCGCTTCATCCTCTTCGAATGACCCGGAGCAAAAGGTCATTTTCATCAATGTTGTCAGGGTTTTTTTGTGGATAGCTGGTATTGCAGGCGGCATTATCCTGCTTATCATTATTTTCTCTTTCTTTAGGAATTATCATTTTGGCACCAGGGAACGCAGTGATCGCAGAAGTTGGCTAAAGAACCGTAAAAGAAAAAAGAGCCGCTATCAGCGGCGTAGCATACGCCGTCTGAACAGAAGGCGGGACAGCATGGCAAGACGGCGCGGGCGGCAGGCAAAGAGGCCTAGCCGCTTCAGGGATTATGATTTTTAACCTCTATGCCTTCTCTTTTTCCGCATTTCCTTGGCATGCTCCTGACGCTCCTTTATGCGGTCCGCATCCTCTTTTGCGATGAACTTTGTGGTCTTTACCACATAAACGGCTTCTCCCTCCGCCTTGCGGATTCGTATCTTGCCCTTCATGAAGCCATGTTTATCACAAAAAGCCACACAGTAATAGTGCTTCCCATTGGGTGTGAACCACCTGATTTTCTTTTTCAGATTTTTATGACAGATATAGCACTTGCTGCTAATAACCTCCTTATCAGCCAGTGCTGCCGTCTTTCCCGGGAATACCCTCGAGATATATTTTGCATAGTTTTCAAATACTACATGTACCTCTTCCGCCCGGGTTTTAGGTGGATTAAATACATCGTAGGAATAATTTTCACATACCCGTTCCGGTATCCTTGCCAATACTTTCCCGGCATAATAGGCATCGCTGAATGCCCTATGAAAGGGAATATCCTTCTCGATTTTCAAAAAATCTACCGCATATTCCAGGGTTCTTCTGCTCTTACTGTCCTCAAAGGCAATGCTGAAAAGCTTCTGAATATCCAAGAAACGAATGGGGCCATCCGCAAGAGGCTGCATACCATAATACCGCATATTGTTCTGCAGCTCAGACAAATCTAACGGCCCCCATGTGCAGAAAATGTAGTCTTCGCCACACCAATTCAGGAAATCCCCTGCCACCTCCGCAAAAGGCTTTCCACGCTCCAATTCCTGCATCTGCATGTGAATCAACCGGCTGGTAATCTTATGAAGCTCATGGTACACCTGAGGCTTCACAAGTCTGCTAAATTCATCAACCATCATTTTTTCACTGTTCAATCGCACAGCACCTATTTCGATAACCTCAAAATTCAAATCCTTATCGGCTTTTTCACTCTCGCTGCTCTGATTCCATTCCAAATCAAATACAATGTAATCCATGGTGTTCCTCATTTCATGAAAAGAAATGTGTCCTGAAGGGGGCCACAGGCAGTCCATTCGCCCCAAAGAGCGTGACTTCGCCATAGTTCGTCCACAAGTATCTTGCCATCACCGGCTGCTTCACTTCTTCTGCCGACAAAAAGATTGTGTTCTTATTTAATAATATATCCGCCCTTGCCGGATAAAAAACTTCATCCTCTCCCGCAATCTCAAAACCGGAAAGCTCACCCTTTACAGAAAATCCATCCTGTGCATGGTAAAAACTGATCTCCATGCCGCCATCCCGGTACAGGAAATCCCGGTAAACCGGGCCAAAAGCCTCCATTTCCCCTGCCCCATGATAGACTTGATAGAGGGCCTGCAATGCCAGTCTTTCTCCTACCGGCTTTTTGTTCTTCGGATGTATCTCATTTGGCTCACCGCAATCAATGATGACCGCAATACCCGTATTTTTTACGGTCTGAAAGGCCTTCATCTGTGCTTCTCGAATGATGCACCAGTTCTTTCTGTCGATATCATTCAACCACATATGCATAGGCAGCTGCACAAGTAAGAAGGGAAGGGTATCATCCCCAAAGTCCTCCCTCCACTGCCTGATCATGCGGGTGAAAAGCTGATAATAGCTGTCAGGTTTGTGATCATCACTTTCTCCCTGATAATAAAGAAAGCCCCGCAGAGTATAGGGTGCGACCCTTTTTAACATAACTTCATATAATCCGCCGGGTCTGGTAAAGTTTGCACAGTTCATAGGACCCGGATACCGGCAGACCCCTACCAGCTCCTGTACCTTTTCCCAGGAAGTTGCGGGATCCTTTGCGTAAATCTCTCCGGCACGTTTCTCCCATTCCGCATGATACACCTGATAATCTTCATAATCCTTAATTTGTTCTTCTTTGGATTTTTGCACCCACTCCGAGCTTTCATATTCTTCCACATAGCTCTTCGTAGCTTCCTGCTCTAAAATCGCTTCCCTGCTCATCCAGGCGCTGGCTGAGGTACCTCCCCAGTTACAGCCTATAATGCCCACTGTCACATCCAGCTTTTCTGCCAGCTTTTCTGCAAAGAAAAATCCTACTGCGGACCATTTTGCAGCATCTTTTTCCTCAAACAGCTCCCAATGGGATTTTTTCTCTTCTTCATACAGAGCTTCACATTCATAGGCAACCTTGGGCGTATAATAAAAACGTACTTTTTTTAATATTTCTTTTTCCTTTAAGCCATTTTTTAAGATGTCCTGCCCGCCATCCACATTCTGAAGCTCCAGTTCCATATTGGACTGTCCTCCGGCAAGCCATACTTCTCCGATTGCAATATTGGTAAAACAAATGCTTTCTTTACCGTCCGTAATCTCCAGCACAGCCCCTTCTGCCGCATCGAACTCCGGCAGGTAAACCATCCATTTCCCCTCCCGGCAGAGGGCTTCTTCCGTTTTTCCCAACAATGATACCCTTATCCTGCTGCCACTGTCTGCCCTTCCGAATATACGGAGCTTTTTATTTCTTTGTAAAACCATATTGTCACTGAAAATTGCTGCCGGCTGTAACATTTTGTCCTCCATTCTTCCAACACATAAATCCTGTGCTCCGTGCAGGCTATTAACCTTTCATACATAACACATGTCTTTATTCTACCACTACTTGCCGTATTTTTCTACCGCTTTCTGTCTCGCTTCGTTCTGGTCATAAGCATGCTGCATATCTACAGCCAGTACCTCATCAAAGCCCAGGCTTCTGACTTTATCCTGCATAGTTGCTAAAAGGCTGTCAAATTCTTCCTCATCCTTAGCAAAAATCATTTTCCAGGAATACTCCACAATAATGCTTTTGCATTGGCTTCGCATGGTGAATATTTCAGAGGATTCAGTGGGCGCAGTATAATTGCATCCGGGTGCAATCATCATCATGTCATTCCGTTCCAGATACTCCATTGTAGAAGCTGCTCCCATATGCTCGCTCCATGCCTTATCCAATGCCGTCGTTTCCATTCCCGCTACAGAATCCCAAAGGAAATAGGCATACGGATAGCCGTTTGAATCCAAATCTCCCTGCGCCACCGGCTTAAAATTCAAGGCAGAAACACCGTCCCCCCAAAGGCCGCCGCCCCATTCTTCAGGAACCTCCACCTCACCGTTCATAAGAGCCTGTACCCCAAATTCCGTGAGAACCGGTCCCTCCTCCGTCATTTCCCAGGTAAGTCCTTCCGGTCCTGCCGTACCTCCCGACACCTGCGCTCCGTTAATCTGAATCCCTTCCGGTGAATAGAGCCAGTCAATAAAATCCGCAAGCCGCTCGGGATCTTCCGCATTGCTGCCGATTGCTATGACTGCCTGGGAATTACCAGAAGGTCTGCAGCCATAGGAGAAAATCTGCATATCTTCTATAGGCGCCAGCATAAAGCCTTTTCCTTCTTCTTTGTGACTCAGCGTATTATAGGCCGACTGTCCCTGCCATGGCCATATGGAAAACAGAATGTCCCCATCCACATACTTCTGAAATACACTGTCATAGTTCTGTGTGGGAGAATCCGGGTCCACAAGTCCCAACTGATTCGCCTCAAAATAAAATTTCAGTGCCCGAACGTACAGGGAGTCGTCCTCTATAATGCTCTGGTAATCACTGCCATCCGCTTTTGCCAGTACAAAACCGATTTCATCATAGCCGTACAAACAGGCAGGCTGCTTAGCATTGTTCATCAGATTCCCATCCCAGTCCTTAAAAAAGGAAAAGGCATAAGTGGGGTTGCCGGTATCGCCAACAGGTATCAGTTCCTGCATATCCTTTAGGATGGGTAATAAGTCTTCCAACGTTTCAATCTCCGGATAGCCCAGTTCTGCATAGGCATCCCATCGCAGATATGGGCCATAGGTAAGCTCAGAGGTCTCGCTTGGCGTCAGTGGGGAATTGCTGGACAGTTCGGAAGGAATAGCATAGATTCCCTCGGCTGAAACAGCATTATTGAGCTCTTTGATGGCTGTTTCATACCGCATGATACCCTTATCTTTTAAGTAATCCTGCATATCGATGATGAGACCGGCAGTTGCCAGTTCTTCCAGTTTGCCGTTGTCAGCTCCGACAATAATTAAATCGCCCAGGTCGCCTGCTGCGGAACGTATTTCATACAGGGTGTCCCCGCCGCCTGCCACATTTGGCGCTATAATATTCAATTCCATATTGAATTTGTCTTTTACAATCTTGGCAAACCAGCCTGACTGAATCCCCTGAAAATTAGCCAGTGAGTCAAACACGTCAACTACAATAAAATCCTTATAGGGACATTCTTCCTTCTTATCGGCCTCATTCTGTAAGCCGCATCCACAGACTAAAAGAATTCCTGCCAGAAATATGGACAGTAACTTTTTCACTTTTCTCATTCTCTTTCCGCACCTTTCGCACCGGGCTCTTCCCTGGCTATAGTTAAGAAAAGTATAACATGCTCTGGTAACAACTTCTACGCAACAAATTCTACATTCCTTACATAGAAATTTAGCCTAACGCTTGACGATATTTTTAATCTCTTCTATACTATTAATGACGATTAGAAATGGAGAAATTATGTATCAGGTCTTAATTGTAGATGATGAAGCCCTTATTCGGGATGGTTTAAAATGCATTATGGACTGGGAAGCAATCGGTTTTTCCGTATGTGGGGAAGCAGCCAACGGAGAGGATGCATTATCTCTCATCCTTTCCAAACAGCCCGATTTGGTTCTGATGGATATCCGTATGCCCAAAATGCAGGGGTTGGAGGTCGTAAAGGCATCCCGAGACCGGGATTTTAGAGGGAAATTCATTATTATCAGCGGTTATTCTGATTTTAAATATGCCCAGGAAGCCATCCGTTATGGCGTGGATTCTTATCTGACAAAACCCATTGATGAGGATGAATTATCGGAGGCAGTGGAAAAAATAAAGCTATCCCTGGACAGCGAAAACCGCACCTCTGACAACATTGAACTTTTAAAGCGAAAAGCCCGGGATGTCATTCTGCATGAATTGATTACAGGGCAGGAGGATGCCGCCTCCAGCCTTTCAAAAGCGGACATCACCGATATGGAGCTGGACGCAGACATTTACCAGGTGGTTATCTACGAGAACTTCAATCGTACCCCCGGAAGCTTTTCCTACAGCTTCGCTGATTTGTTAAAGGTAACCAATCGTTCTGAACATACCTTTAACTATTTTACAGAAGATCAGAAGGATGTCATTTTATTAAAGGGTACATATGCATTGAACCGGTTCAATGATTTTCTGGAGCATTATAATGGCAGTACGCCTCCTCAGAAGGGAAGTCCCATGGACACCCTGTTTCTGGCATATGGCCGCCCGGTTTCTTCCCTTTCCGATGTCCATCTTTCCTATGAGGACGCTTACAGACTGATTACGAGGCGTTTCTTCTGTGTACAGGGGCAGCATACCCTGGGATACGAGGAATTACCGGATATTGGTCAGGCTACCCAGCAGTTGCAGCCGGAAAAGCTCTCGGAATACACAGACTATCTGGTAGGCTATCTGCAGACCTTTAACCGCAAAAATGTGGCGGAAACCCTGTACGGACTGGAGAATTATCTGTACAATGTGCAAAATGATATTTCCGAGGTCAAGCTCTTTTTAACCGATTTGTATCTTCGTATCAAAGAGAAAATCAACTTGATATACAACACCCTGGATATTCCTTTTCCTACCAATTCCACGGTGATTGATTTTATTGAAAAGAAATATTATATGTACGAAATCATCCTGTTTTTGTCAGAACAGTTTGAAATGGTTATGAATGCTACCGGTAATCCTTCCCGCAGCAGTGTGTTAGATGATATTCTCTACTATATTGAACACAATTATCAGGGAAATATCAAGCTGGAGACGATTGCCCCACTGTTTGGCTACAACAGTGCCTACCTTGGCAAAATCTTCAATAAAACAGTTGGCGAAAGCTTTAATTCCTACGTGGATCATATGCGCATTGAGCACTCCAAGGAGCTGCTTTTACAGAACAACTACAAGGTTTATGAAATTGCCGAGAGAGTCGGCTATCGGAATGTGGATTACTTCCACAAGAAGTTTAGAAAGTATGTGGGGGAGAGCCCTGCGGAATTCAGAAAGAAGAATGGCGGAACAGTCGAGGAATAGGGCTGTTCCGCCTTTTTCCGCCTCTGCTTCCGCTCGGGCAGCCAATAAGTTACGCTCTGGCAACCGCTAAGCTCCGCTCGGGCAGCCGCTAAGCTCCGCTCAGACAGCTAATATTCTCCTTCAGACGCGCTTGCGCTCAGTGAAAGACGTAGCGGACACTAGGCTCGACAATACCTCGCCAAGTGCCGACGTCTTCCAAAGGTCTTCTTGAGAATATTAGCTGCCTGAGCTGCTTGC
>JBJFCM010000131.1:32928-48237 GCA_051888955.1 Lachnospiraceae bacterium
CGTCTTCCAAAGGTCTTCTTGAGAATATTAGCTGCCTGAGCTGCTTGCAGGACAGAACCTCTCTATGTATCGGCACTTTTTAAAGGTCTTCCTAGGAATATTAGCTGTCTGAGCTGCTTACGGGATAGTGCTTCACTCTTCCACGGTATGTTCTGCCAGAAGGTCGGTGAAGACAGCTTCACTGCCAGCGGCATCAATGGCATAGAGACCGAGCATGACGCCGGTGAAGCCACCGGCGACTTCGCTGGAGAGGTACTTGGAATCGGCGTAGCCCAGGTTCGCTTTCGTACCTTCCGAAATCACATAGAAGTGATAGCCGTATTCTTCCGCTTCAATCAATAGTCTGACTTCATCACCCGTAAAGGGAGCATCATTTACCTCTGCGGACAGACAGCCGATGGATAAGCGCAAGTGCGCATTGCCCAGGTTATCTGTATATAGGTCGTAGTGGTGCTTTTCGTCCATATAGATGGTGATACCGGCTTCTTCGCAGTTGCTTTTTACAGTGACTGCAAAGCTTTCCCTAAATTCCTCCTGGCGCAGCGCAGCAAAAGTGGGAAGCCCCACAGCAAAGGGTGTATCCGCAGTCCCTTTCAGTTTCAGATAGTCAGGACCGAATTCATAGTTTTCCGGTTTATAATTTCTGATAAATTCCCATTCCCCTTTATCAATGCTTTCAAAGTTCTTTTTAAAGGAAAGCTGTTGAGGTGCAAAGTCCAGCTCCGGCAAATTATATTCCAAATGACAGGTGCCGTCACCCATGTAGAACCAGCCATCTTCCCACCTTACCGGAACCAGACAACATTCCCTGCCCAGATGGTGATAGGTCATCCACTGGCCGGACTGTCTGAAGCCAAGGTGCATGAACCACCAGTTACCGTCTTTATCCTCCAGAATATCTCCATGTCCCGCTCCCTGCAGGATATAACCTCCCAGATTGCGGTTGGTAAGTACCGGATTTCCCGGGAAGGGTTCAAAAGGTCCCCACATGTTTTCGCTTCTTGCATAATTTACCATATGGCCATATTCTGTGCCGCCTTCTGCATCCAGAATATAATAATAAGCACCAAATTTGTATAAATGGGGAGCTTCCATGAATCTGCCGCCGGTACCGTACCACAGCGGTCTTGTTTCACTGAGTTTTCTGCCTGTCGCAATATCAATTTCGCACATCCTGATGCAGGAACGGGAAGTTGCATCATCATAACCGTTGCTGATGAAGTAGGTTCTGCCGTTTTCAAAAAACAATGACGGATCTATTCCGTCCTGTTCTACCGTAATCGGTTCTGACCATTCTCCGTAAATATCATCTGTATAAATATAGAAGTTCCGGTTATTCGTTGCATTGGTCGTCACCATGTAGAAACGACCCTCATGATATCTTATCGTAGGGGCAAAAATGCCACTGCAGATGTTGGCGCCGCTCAAGTCCAGCTGGCTGTTGCGGGTGATACAGTGCCCAATCTGTTTCCAGTTTACCATGTCACTGCTTTCAAACAGAGGCACAGCCGGAAAGTACTGAAAAGTACTGCACACCATATAATATTTGTCCCCGGCCCGGCAGACACTCGGATCCGGATACATGCCTCTTAATACGGGATTTTTGTATTTCATATTGATGCCTTTCTGATTTGGTTTCTGCCTTCTCTTTATTCTTCCCTGTTCTGTACCGCTCCCGGCTCTTTTTCAATCAGCCGGAAGATATGCATGGCAAATCCACTGACTGTCAGCATCATACAAACAGGGCCTATCAAAATACCAAAAAATAGTAATGTACTGTTAAAATCAAAAATCAGCACCTCCACCACCAGAAGCGCTATCATAAGAAGCGTCCTTCCAAAATACCGGAATGAAATCTCCGCTGAATTTTTCAGTGTAGCAAAAAGTGTATTCTGATACCTGGCACTCAGTGGAAAAGCATAGATGAACGCCACCGTAAATACGATAATCGCTAACATTCCGAAAATCAAAAAGATCATTGGATTGCCTTCTACCTTGTTGAACAGCTCGAAATCCAGATACACCACATAGGCAGCGAACAGGGCCATTAATCCCATGGGAATACCCTGTTTCCAATTTTCCTTAAACGCTTTGATGAACTGTCTTCCCACATACCCCTCTGTGTCATCCACCATTTTTAAAGTCACACTATAGGCAGCCACAGTAGAGGCCCCTATGGTAATGATAGGCAGAGAAAAAAGCAGCCACAGAAAGTTTAATTTTATCACATCCCACAGCCGCGATATAAATTTGTACAAGCCGCCGTCAACACTAAAGAACTTCATAATAATCTCCATTCCGGGAAAGCGCGCAATCTTTCCTTCTATACTATGAAGGGGCTGTCGTTTGGACAACCCCTTCGTTTAAGTTTCTATTTCATGTCCGTGCAGGAAAATCCTGCCAGGCTGCATTTTTTATCTCAAAGGCTCCTGCAGTGCATTCTTAATTGCTGCTTCATTGGTAGTGAATTCTACACACTGTGCATAGCCATAGGAATTAGCTTTAGCCTGCATCTCTGCTACAAGAGAATTGAATTCATCCTCAGACTCAGCATAAACCGCTCTCCAGCTATAATCCACGATACAGGTTGCCACCTGTTCCCAAATAGTATCCAGTTCAGGACTCCTCTTCGTTTCGGAATAGGAAGTAGGCACATCTACACAGTAGTCGCCGCTTTCCATATATTCATTGACGGTTACGCAACCGGTAAATTCGCGCCAGTCTGCTTCTGCGTCACAGCGTCCGCCTTCTACCTGGGTGCTTGCCCAATACTGCTGGTCATAGGGTTCACCGGATACAGGGTTGGTATCCGCTGCTGACCAGGTAATATTGTTCACCTGGAATGCACCTTCGTTGAAGGTACAGCCTCCCCATTCATCCGGCATCATAGTGGTTCTGTCTTCAAAGCACTGCTGTCCGAAATCGGTGAAGTAGGTCTTGTTGTTTTCGTCATAGTCCCAGCAAAGTCCCTGAGGGCCGTAATCCATCGTCAGACGGCCTTCCGGTGTACACAGCCAGTTAATGATCTCCATACACACTTCAGGGTACTGTGTCTTAGCGCCGATAGACCATACACGGCTGCCGCCCAATGTGCTCAAGCCTGCTACGATAGGGGATGCCTCTGTAGGTCTTAAGCTTTCCATGATCTTATTCTGACTATAGTGATTCTCCTTGTTGTATGCCAGGGAACCAGCATAATTGAAGATGGAGAAGAATACGCCGCCGTTCTGTACCTTGGCAATCATCTCATCATAGGTCTGGGTCATGGAGTCAGGATCCAGCAGACCATTGCGGTACAACTCGTTGAACCACGCCAGCATTTCCAGATAAGGGCTGCCATCTGCCAAAGCATCATAGTACTCACCGGTTTCAACATTGTAATGGCCAAAGCCAAATTCGTCATAACCATAGTAACAGGTTGCCATAGCCTTTACATACATAACCATGTTACCGTCCCAGTCAGGCCACAGGGACATAGCATAGGCTGCCTTACCATTGTCATCAGTAGGACAGATTTCCTTCATGGCAATCAGAAGGTCCATCAAATCATCCATATCATTTACTTCGGGATGACCAAGCTGCTCATATAAATCCCAGCGGATATCCCAGGTATAGAAGAAAGCATCATGGCTCTCAGAACTGGATGCCACACCATGACCGAAGCCATAGATAGTATCACCTGTACCGTCCGGAGAAGAAACCTCTTTGTTCTTATTCAGGGCGTCCTGCATATTCTCCCAGATATAAGGACCGTATTCCTGTACCAGATTGTCTTCTTCCCAGTCATAGAGAAGTCCGGCCTCTACTGCTTCGAGATAGTCCTTACCATCAGAACCCCATACTACGATGTCACCTAAGTCCCCAGCTTCCATACGGGTATCCAATACACCGCCGGTCTCAGGAATCAGATTGATTACTACGCCAAACTGATCCTTTAAAATCTGTGCAAACCAGCCCTTCATCTCACCGGAATAGTTTGCGAGCTGGCTGTAGACTGTCAGGGTAATATAATCCTTCTTTCCTCCACAGCCTGTGAGCAATCCGCTGATCATAGTCATTGTCAGCAGCAATGCCACGATTCGTTTCATCTTTTTCATTCTTGTTTCCTCCTTTATATCAGCTTCGATGCCTGTCTCTTCAGGACTTTAACCTTTCACTGCACCGAGCATAATACCCTTTTCAAAATATCTGGTCATAAACGGATATACCAGCAAAATCGGAATAATGGATACCATGGAAATGGTATACTTGATTACCTTTGCATTCAATGCCGTCGTCATGATGCCCTCCGCTGCCGCAGTGCTGACACCGCCGTTCATCAATGCACCGATATTGGAGCTGGTATTCAGATACAGATACAGTCTATGCTGTAACGTATAAAGCTCCGGTGCGTTCTGCATCAATATCAGGGAATCCGTGAAGGAGTTCCAATGTCCGACTGCACCGAAAATAGCAATCGTAGCCAGGATGGGCTTACATAATGGCAAAATAATCTTTAAGAATATCTTCCAGTAGCTTGCGCCATCCATAAAGGCGCTTTCCTCCAGTTCCGCAGGAATGGACTCAATATAGGTCTTTACCAGAATGATGTTGTAGGGCGCCACGATACCGGGAATGATATATGCCATAAAATTATTGGTCAGTCCCAGCATGGACATATTCAAATACCAGGGAATCGTACCTGCATTGAAATACATGGTAATAACCAGGAAACGATACCAGAACTTTCTGTGCCACATCTGCTGCTTTGTCACCAGATACCCTACAAAGGCGGATGCTGCTACCATCAGTGCCGTACCAAGCACTGTCCTGCCAATGGTCACTAAAAAGGACTGTCCGATTTCTCCTGCTTTCAGCAGACCAACATAATTATCAAAATTGATACCCCGCGGGATAAAGTTAATCAAGCCCTTGCTTACCAGATCATTCGAAGAAATCGTATTGATGAACAGGTAATAAAACGGGAAAATACAGCTTACGGTAAACACAATAAAAAATGTGTAATTCAGGATATTGAAAACAACATCACCGGCTGTCAGTCTATAGCTTCTTTTATGGGTTTTATAATATTTCTTTTCTGCTTTCGCATCTAATTTTTCCTGTGCTGTCTTAGCCATTCTGACACCTCCTTACACAATGCTCTCGCCACGTAGCAGCTTAGATATACCATTTGCAGTAAACAATAACACCACGCTGACCAGTGACTTCACCATGCCGACCATGGTGGACAAAGGAATCGCGCCATTGACGATACCCAGTTTATACACGTAGTAATCCAATACCATGATGGAATTGGTGTTGGTAGGATTTTCAAATACCATGTACTGATCCATACCATTGCTTAAGATACCGGCAACAGCCATCAGCAGCATTACCATGTAAGTAGGAATCAGACCCGGTACTGTAATATGCCATATTTTCTGGAACCTTCCGGCGCCGTCTACGGTAGCCGCTTCATAGAGCTGCTGGTCGATACCGGAGATACCGGCTATGTAGATAATCGCACTCCAGCCTACGCCCTTCCAGGTACCCCACGCCAACATCTTTAACCAGGTATGGGAATCACCCATCAGCATATTTTTACCCTCTGTCCATATGCCGGAATTCACCATCATACTGCTGATGAAACCGTCGGAAGCAAAGATAGCCAGTGCCAGAGCATATACCAATACCCAGCTGATAAAGTTGGGAACCGTCGTAAAGGTCTGTACAAAACGCTTAAAACGAGGACTCTTTATTTCGGAAAGTAAAATAGCGAATGCCATAGGCAGCCAGCTTGTCAGAAGTCCCAGACCGCTCATAGCCAGGGTGTTACGCAATACTCTGACAACGTCGCTTTTCGTTGCTTCGTTCTGGAACAGCATGGTAAACCATTTAAAGCCTACGAAGTTATCCGCTGAAAGCGTACCACCGGCCGAATAATCAAAGAACGCATAGCGCCAGCCGTACAACGGCAGATAGCTGAACACGAAACACAATGCTGCGAAAGGCATGAACATTAAAAACAGCTTATATTTCGTTTCCATTTCAAATTTGGCTTCTTTTTCAGGCTTTGGAAGAAGGACCTGAATAATCACCGTAGATACCAGTACAATTGCTGCAATGATAAAAAAGAGCAGCCAGTTGGTCAACGGGAAATTCGGAAGAACCTTTTCAGGTCTGGTAGTAGCAGCCACCTGTGTATAAGCCAGATAAATACCACCCAGGCCCAGCAATTCTACTAACGAACCACCGATACCGAACCAGTTGCCGAACTTCTTCATCTTCAGATTGCCAACGGACATACAGCCCATAGCTGCCGTTGCAGCAATACCAATAATGCAAATCATACTGGAAATAAACAGAAGAACAAATGAAGATTCCTGAATCCAATTCTGGTTGAAAGCACGTGTACACTGGCTTACCAGACCTGAATAGGAAATGCCCGATGTGAACAGTGACATGTTCTTGCTGATAAAATCACAAATCTTTGCCGGATTGAAGGCTGGGAAGAATATCAGAACTACTGATATCAGTGCTGCAATACGCGCTATGTAATAAAGATATCCAGCCGTCTTCTCCGCTCCTGTCTTGCTGTCTTTCATCTTTTACCTCCCTAAGTCTGTACCTCAGACTTATTTTATAGACTTTTTACAATACGTTTATTATACAGGAAAAATCCGGTTGAAAGATACTGCAAATACTGGACAGAAAATACAGCATTTTTTTGCACTCAATGGGTGGTAAATATGCCAATAATCCTTATCCACTATAAAAAGAGGATGCTCAGGGTCAGACCCGGAACATCCTCTCTGTTTTACTTATTCGATGAGACTATTTGGTCTCTTTTTTCTTCTTAGCTACTACTACACCGGCAACTACTGCTACAATAACAACTACTGCAACTACAATACCAATAATCAGACCGGTATTGGAGGAGCCGCTTTCTGCAGGTGCTTCGGTTGCTGCAGGCTCTGCTGCTACTTCTGTCTCAGCAGGTGCTTCGGTTACCTCTGCATCATAAGCGAAGCCGCTTACGGTAAAGGTAATGCTCATGTTGGTCACAGGAGTCACATAATAGCCGATTTCCTTAACATCATCATTCCAGATATTCTGGATCAGGATATTTAAGTAATCCTTGGAGTCAGGGCTTACAATAGCACCTGCGCTTGCCAGGTCTACGTTTCTGCCTTCTACCTTCAGTTCCACATCAGAAATGGTAATCTCACCTGTGTTAGGAATATCGGTGGACAGGAAGATCAGGTTCATGTAATCCTGGTCAGCGAACTCACCATCCGGGAAGGACAGGCCCTCTACAGATACGGTGTAGGTACCGTTACCGGCAATAACTACATCTGTGAAAGTACCGGGCAGTACAACTGCATTGTTGCTGTCATCCCAGCCTGTTACCTGATTGAAGTAATCGGTATCTCTGCCGTAGCTTGCATCATCAAATGCGTTACGGAAGGAGAACTTAGGTGTCTGGAAACCAATGTATGCATTGTAGGTTCCGTTCAGATCAACTGTAGGAGCTTCAGCAGCCTCACCGGCTGCAGCTACTTCACCGCATCCTGCTACGGTAAAGTTCACTACGATGGATTCTACCTTAAATCCGCTTCCTGAAGAAGCATCTATGTAGTCAGAAGAAATAAGGCATGCGGTTGCATCCATTAAGTTACCCTCTGCAACACGCTGATCAAGATGGCTGTCATCGCCTGCGGTTGCAGTCTCATCAGGAGCATTCCACTCATTGTAAATGTTAACACGGGTATTTACACCGCCACCATCTGCGGAGCAGGTGTAGCTGGGACCCTGAAGTTCCACTTCTTCCCCGTTAATCTGGATACTGTCAATGGTAATGGTATAAGCGGTACCAAGAAGCAGTTCGCCGTCTGCAACTTCAAGTGCATTGAACTGTGCAAGGCTCTGTCCTTCGGATGCGGTCATGGAAACGGTATAAGAACCGTCGCCGGTAATCTCAGCATCCTCATACTCAGCGTCGAATGCAGACCAGTCTGCATTGTTAATGCTTAAGTGTGCAATAGCAGGACCCTCTGCGGTCGTTACAGCAGCAGCCGCACCAACAGCTGCCTGTGTGCCATAGCCGGATACTGTAAAGTTTACTTCCAGAGACTCTACCTTGAAGCCGCTTCCTGAAGAAGCATCTACATAGTCAGAAGAGAACAGACATGCGGTTGCATCCATTACACTGCCTTCAGCAACACGATTGTCTACATGGCTGTCATCACCTGCTGTAGCGTTCTCATCAGGAGCATTCCACTCATTGTAAAGGTTAACACGGGTGGTAATACCTGTACCATCTGCGGAGCAGGTGTAGCTGGGACCCTGAAGTTCCACTTCCTCACCGTTAATCTTGATACTGTCTACAGTAAGTACACAGCCGGTTCCCAGAGTAGCCTCTCCGTTTACAACTTCGAGTGCATTGAACTGAGCAAGGCTCTGTCCCTCTGCTGCCACCATACTTACAGTGTATGAACCATCGCCGGTAATCTCAGCGTTTGTCCATTCTGCCTCAAAATCAGACCAATCTGCATTGTTGATGTTGAGGTAAGCTGTACCGTCTGCAAGACCGGATGCATCCTGAGCAGCCTGCACCGGCAACACTGAAAGTGAAAGTACGCAGGCAGATACAACTGCTAACAACTTTTTGAACTTTTTCATTGTTTTCCTCCTTAATAATTTTGCCCATTAATAGGCGAATTTACTTACACAGCAAGTGTATACTATTTTATCGGGTAAAAAAACCCTCGTTTTTTGACATCTTTACTTTCAAAATTATACATCCTTATATTTGACAGGAAGTTTCACAATAATACTTGTTCCCACTCCCGGAGTGCTTTCTATCGTCATACCGTAGGAATCCCCATAGTACAGTCGAATTCTCTGATTGATATTACAGAGGCCGATGCTTCCCGTACGATTCAGGGTCTTCTGTGACATCCGAATCCGCAAATTTTCCAGTTCCTCTTCATCCATACCGCAGCCGTTATCGGAAATCGTAATCTGCAGGCTCGTGCCCTCGGGGGCCTCTACATAAATATCAATCTGTCCGTTTTCTTCCATCTGCTCCAGTCCATGAACGATAGCATTCTCCACGATAGGCTGCAGCAACAGGGGAAGCAGCATATATTCTTCCTGCTTCAAGCCTTCTTCAATCTGTATCCGGTAATTGATTCTGTCTCCAAAACGTATCTTCTGAATCTGAAGATAGGTCTCCATATAATCCAGTTCCTTTTTCAGGGACACTAACGACGTGCCCGTATTTTCCAGCACATAGCGCATGGACTTGCCTAAAAGCTTAATGGAATTGGCAACCTCCCTGTTACCGGCAGTCAGGGCCTGCATCCGGATACTCTCCAGTGTGTTATAGAGAAAATGCGGGTTGATCTGGCTGGCAAGCATCTTCATCTCCATCAACTGCTGCTCGTTCAGCAGCTGCTGTTCGCTCAATCTGGCCTTATACACTCTGGCATCCTTCTCTTTGATTTTCTGCACCATGACCTGTAAGTCGGCGAATGCCTCCGACAACTCATCTTCACCACCAAAAGACAGGGGAATATCGTATTCTTCGTTGCTGGCTTTCTTCATTTCGTTTCGAAGCACATTCACACGTCCGGTAAAATATCCGGTAAAATAGTGTATCAGCGCCGCAGGCACTGCAATTGCCACCAGAATAATGAGCAGGCATGCAATCAAAATCATCTGGATATCTCCGTATGCCGTCTCATTCATGGTAGTAATATAGATACGGCTGTCCGTCTGATAGAGGTGCAGGGTGGATATCTTTGTAAACAGCTTATTGGCATTCTCCCAGACAGGTCCCAGATACTGGTAATAATCATCCGTATAATCGATGTATATCGTCTGCTCCTCCCCATAGCCGGTACGGGCTGAGTTATAAAAAATCCTCTTGTTATCCGCTGATACCGTTATCCGGTATTCATTGCTTCGGATGCGGGTCTGCAAATAATTGTCGCTGATCTGAATAACCAGCACCGCCTGATAATCACTCCCCATGACCGTTATCTTTCTCACCAGCGCCAGATTCCAGTAAGAATTCCCATACTTGTCCTTTTTTTCCATGGGTATCCAGAATGCGCTCACCTGTCCGGTTGCCCGTTCATACCACTCCGTGCTCTGCACCGCTTCATCGGCCTTTTCAAAATGCATGTATCCGGCAGCATTGGGATTGTCCGTATATACGGTAATATCCTCGATTTCCGCATGGGTAGAAATATAATTGTCAATAGTAGTGTAGGAATAGGCCGAATTTTCTTCCGTCTTCCTTTCCCCCGATCCAAGGATTTCCTGCAGACTGTCCTCGAAGGAAATCTCTTCAGAAATATTGTAAATCTGTGTAGTGATTTCAAAGAGAATAGTCTTGACGCGCAGGTTATCGGATTCCAGAAGGTCTTTATAATAATTCGTTAAAAGCCGGGATGCCGTGCCCAGCAAAAAAGAACCGATTATGGCTATCGGAAAGAAAACGGCTATCACGTATATCATGTAGAGCTGCTGCCTGATTTTTCTTTTGCTGATAAGTTCCAATAAACGGTTCCTTTTTGGTTTCATATTGACCTCTTTTACTTTAAACGTTTGCTGCCAAATGTCCTGACACAGATGTCAGAATCGTATCCTTGCCATCAATTGTTGCTTCGGTGCCTTCTGCGCCTGTAGCAATGGTATTCACCAGACGTACACTGAAGGGCTTAGAAGTCTCTACATCCACGGTTATAGTGCTGCCATTCTTTATAGCAGTAACTTTGACTTCTTCTGCCTGGTCCATTCCGTATACGACAGTGGAGGCAGGCTCACCGTCCTTCAATTCGTAGATACGAAGCTCCACGCCGTTTCCGTAGTCGTAATCCGGCCTGTCATCCTGCTCACCAAGTGCCACAATAGAACCTTCCTTCACTAAGAGAGGTACGCTTAAATAACCATGCTTCTCCTGTATCCAGCGTCCGCCTTCCTTCACCTCTCCCGTAAAGAATTCCGTCCAGCGTCCGGCAGGCAGATAGTAGTCTGCCATTCCTTCTTCATTGAAAATAGGTGCTACCAGCAGGCTGTCGCCTAACATATACTGGCGGTCAACATAATGGCAGGTTCTGTCCTCCGTAAACTCCAGCACCATGCTGCGCATGGTGGGAATGCCGTTTCTGTTAGCCTGAATAGCTGTTTTGTAGAGATAGGGCATCAATCTTGCTTTCAGTTTGGTGAAGAACCGCAATACATCTACAGCTTCCTCATCATAAGCCCAGGGCACTCTGTAGGAGGTACTGCCGTGTAAACGGCTGTGGGAAGAAAGCAGGCCAAAGGCTACCCATCTCTTGTAAACATCCGGTGTAGAAGTGCTTTCAAAACCGCCGATATCATGTGCCCAGTAGCCAAAACCGGACATTAACAAGGAAAGTCCGCCACGTAAACTCTCCTCCATAGATTCATAATCAGACCAGCAGTCACCGCCCCAATGAACGGGGAATTTCTGACCGCCTGCGGTTGCGGAACGGGCAAACAACACTGCTTCTCCCTTACCGCGCTTCTTCTCTAACAATTCATAAACAGTCTTGTTATACAGGTATGTATAGTAGTTGTGCATCTTCTTCGGATCGGAGCCGTCGAAATATTTTACTCCTTCTGTGGGAATTCTCTCCCCAAAGTCGGTCTTGAAGCAGTCAACTCCCATGTCTAAAAGACCGGCCAACTTGTCCTGATACCACGCACAGGCCTCAGGATTGGTAAAGTCCACCAGCGCCATGCCGGGCTGCCACATATCCCACTGCCATACATCGCCGTTAATACGCTTTACAAAATAGCCCTTTTCCATCCCCTCCTTGAACAGGCAGCTTTCCTGTCCAATATAGGAATTGATCCAGACACAGATATTTAAGCCTTTTTCCTTGATGCGCTGTAACATACCTGCCGGATCCGGAAATACTCTGGAATCCCATACGAAATCAGTCCAGTGGAACTCCTTCATCCAGAAACAGTCAAAATGGAAGGTCCTCAGAGGAATACCTCTGTCCAGCATACCGTTTACAAAGCTCATAACCGTCTCTTCATCATAATTTGTGGTAAAGGAGGTAGACAGCCACAGGCCAAAGGTCCAGGGTGCCGGCAGAGAAGGTTTCCCTGTCAGGTCCGTATATCTGGTCAGAACCTCCTTCATGGCAGGTCCGTTGAACAGATAGTAATCCAGATAACCGCCTTCTACAGAAAATGCAGTCTTAGTCACCTGCTCGGTTCCAATTTCAAATTCCACTTTTTCAGGATGATTTACAAATACGCCATAGCCCTTGTTGCTGATATAAAAAGGAATATTTTTATAGGACTGGTAAGTGCTGGTTCCACCGTCTTCATTCCAAATGGAAACGCTCTGTCCGTTTTTTACGAAGGCTGTAAAGCGTTCACCGAGACCGTAAATCAGCTCGCCTACCCCCATGGAGAGCTGCTGACGCATATAGGTTTCCTCAATATCGCCCCTGTCATAAGCATCGCCCTTCCAATCTGTCTTCATGCAGGCCAGGTCCCTGCCGGATGCTTTGGTAATCAGTTCACCGTTTCTCTTATAAGCCATATACCAGTTCTTTTTACCGATTTCCAAGGAAAGAGTACCGCTCTTAATCACAATGGTATCTTCGTCGCTCGTTACCTCTAAGGGAAGCTCTTCTGTCTGGCAAAGTTCGAATTCCGGGCTCTTTTTTACTACACCCATATGATGCCAGGTCTGTACACGGATGACCTCCGGAGCCGGGGAGGTGATAATCATCGTCAGATTGATACCGCCCAATGTCGCGCCTCTTGATGTAATTCTAGATGTGGGCAGGCACAATGTCACCTTATTTGTTTCGATTGTCTCAAAATAAACCTCCTGCGGTGCAAAACATCCGCAGCCTTCTTTCTGTAACCAGCAGCCATTGCCAAATATCATGTCCTTCTCCCTCCTGCCGTGCCACGGCATCGATATTTTCAGAAATCTCTGCTCCCATTATAAAAAAAAGGCGGTAAAAAATATACCACCTTTTTTCTACTTGAAATACCGGAATTTTTTTTACAGGCTCTCCAGCCAGGTGCGGGCAAGCATCACCCAGGATTCGCATTCCTTCTGCATATGGGCACCGCCGGCACTGGCAGTAAGGGGACTTGCCAGAGCAAGACCATGCTGACCTTGGGCATAGAGATGAAACTCCACTGAAATATTCTGTCTGCGCAGGGCGCTTACGAACAGAAGGGAATTTTCCACCGGTACGGTTCCGTCAGTATAGGTATGCCAGATAAAGGTCCGGGGTGTATGCGCATTCACCTGGTTTTCCAGGGAAAGCTTTTCCAAAAGTTCCTTGTCTTCTCCCGCCAGATTATCGAAAGAACCTCTGTGAGCAAACTCACCGGAAGTAATAACAGGATAACACAGTATCATACCGTCAGGCCGCAGTTCTTCGGCAGAACCGGCTCCCACCATTTTCTGCAGCCATTCCTCTGTCCAGAAGTTTCCCAGGCAGGCTGCCAGATGTCCGCCTGCGGAGCTGCCCTGTACCAGAATTTTATCCTCCATGATATGCCACTCTTTCGCATGCTCTCTGATGTATTTCATGGAAAAAGCAAGCTCGGAAAGCTGCACCGGGTATCCTGCAGGTGCCACGGAGTACCGCAGCACGGCCGCATGGCATCCCATTGCCAGAAACTGCAACGCTTCGCTTTCCGATTCCCTGTCCGAGGTATGATTGTAGCCTCCGCCGGGACAGAGTATCACCATAGGGCGCTCCTGGACCAGCATGTCCTTGGAATAGTCCTGAATATATAAAATCAGTCTCGCATCAGGAAGCGAACCTTCCATCTGCAAGGGTATCTCTTTGTACAGCATGTGTATTCCTCCTTAGTACGCTCTGCCCCAATAAACCATCTTTTTCGCAGGCTTGCCGCAGCAGACACATACATCGGAAATATGCTCCTGCTCAAAAGGCATACATCTGCTGGTCACGCTCAATTTTTCCTTGATGGCATCCTCGCATGCCTGATCTCCGCACCACATAGCCTTTACAAAGCCGGATTTTTCTGTAAACAGCTTCTCAAATTCCGCCATATCATGTGCCACATAGGTATGGGCATCCCTGTGTGCTCTTGCTCTCTCCAGCATATCATGATGAATGGTTTCCAAAAGCTCGGCTACCTTTGCCTCCACTTCATCCAAAGCTACTTCTATTTTTTCTCTGGTATCTCTTCGGCAAAGGACGCACTTACCCTGTTCGATATCCTTCGGGCCAACCTCCAGACGAAGAGGGAAGCCTCTCATTTCAGCTTCTGCAAACTTGAAGCCAGGGCTCTTGTCCGTATCATCTACTTTTACTCTGAAGCCGCTCTTTACCAGACGGTCACACAGCTCATAAGCCTTGTCCAGAACCCCTTCCTTTTTCTGCTGGATAGGAATAATGGCAATCTGGGTCGGCGCTACCTTAGGAGGCAGTACCAGTCCGGAATTGTCACCGTGTACCATGATGATGGCGCCAATCATACGGGTGGTCATACCCCAGGAGGTCTGATAAACGTATTTTAAGGTATTATCCTTATCTGTAAACTGAATGCCGAAGGCTCTTGCAAAGCCGTCACCGAAGTTGTGGCTGGTGCCGGACTGCAGGGCCTTGCCGTCATGCATCAGAGATTCGATTGTATAGGTCGCTACTGCACCTGCAAATTTTTCCTTATCTGTCTTCTGTCCCTTAATAACAGGGATTGCCAGCACTTCCTCACAGAACTGTGCATACAGATTCAGCATCTGGATGGTTCTTTCTTCTGCTTCCTCCGCTGTAGCATGTGCCGTATGGCCCTCCTGCCACAAGAATTCCCTAGAACGCAGGAAAGGTCTGGTCTCCTTTTCCCAACGCACAACAGAGCACCACTGGTTATATACCTTAGGCAGGTCGCGGTAGGATTGTATATCATTTTTATAGAAATCGCAGAAAAGGGTCTCGGAGGTAGGTCTGACGCAGAGTCTTTCCTGCAGGGGCTGTAAGCCGCCGTGAGTTACCCACGCTACTTCGGGTGCAAAGCCTTCTACATGCTCTTTTTCCTTCTCCAGAAGGCTCTCCGGAATGAACATAGGCAGGTATACGTTCTGTACGCCTACTGCCTTGAATCTGTCATCCAGTTGTCTTTGCAACAGTTCCCAGATTGCATAGCCTGCGGGCTTGATGACCATACAGCCTTTTACGCTGGTGTAATCAATCAGCTCTGCCTTTTTTACAACGTCTGTGTACCACTGGGCGAAATCTTCGTCCATGGAGGTAATCGCTTCCACTAATTTTTTGTCTGCCATTT
>JBJFCM010000132.1:0-9928 GCA_051888955.1 Lachnospiraceae bacterium
TCCTTCTTCAGAAAGACAATGGTAATCTTTATCCAGAAGGCCTTCTGCCAGCAGAAAATCCGTTATCTCTTTCTTCTTTGTTTCAGACAGCTTAGCTGAAATCCCCAGTGTGGAAGAACCGCTGGATACTGCCAGATAGTTACCGGCAAGGGAAAGCTTTGTTGTCAGTACCGGCTGTTTGGTCTTGACGGCATCCCTAAGTACCTGAACCACCAGTTCATCTCCTGCATGTAGTCTGCCGTCAAAATCCCGGTTAATCAGATGAGGAATCTTCGCATCTGATAGTGGCAGAAAGCAAAGCTGTCTGTCAGCAATCTCCACAAAAGCAGCGTTGATATTTTCTGCAATACTCTGTACCTTCCCGATATAGATATTTCCTACCAACGAAGCTGTGTCTTCTTCATATACCTTGACGGAGAGGAGCCTGTTTTTCTCCATTAACAGGGCCATCAGTTTTTTTCGATATCTGAGTACCAGTAACTTCCCACTACTCATAGTTCTTCTCCAATCGCATCCAGAGGCACAAACTTGGGACTCTCCGGTGTTCCGATATTGGTATAGGTATCCTCTCTGGTAATAAGCAGGGCGTTTTCCTTCAAGGTATCCTGATGACCAGCAAGATAAGCCTCTAAAACCATAGCAGGTTTGATGTTCCCTGAGCTTGAGGCATCTAAAAGCATGTATAGGGAATCATCTTCCTGGAGTTTCAACGCAAAGATACCGGGCTTTAAGTCCATCTCTATGGTACTTTTCTTGGTCTCCTTCGTAATAGGAATACTGTCCTGTGCATAAAAATCAGCCAGAAATTCTTTCCAGGGAAAATCCGGCTCCCTGCCTTCTCTGAAACGGACCGTGTAACCGGCTGCCGCCACGCTTGCCATGGCATTGCCGGCGCCCTCAGGCAGTACCCTGGCAGAAAGAATCTCAATTCCCTCCACACTGGCAGCATTCAGTCGCGCTACTGTATCTGCACTTCCTGTAAAGGAATTTACCTCCATGTCCATGTATTCCCCATTGCTCTCTAATCCCACACCCAAAGGAGCCGCAAAGGACATAATCTGATGGGGGGAAAAACCGGTGGAATATGCTACATCGATACCTGCTCTCCGCACTGCCTTCTGAAAAAAGCGCTGCACGTCCAGATGCCCGATGAATTTTACATTGCCGTATTTTTTAAATTTGATTCTGATCTTCATACTTATTTATACCTTTCCTGACCTGAAATCCCGGCGCATACAGATGATTTCCCGGTAGTCAAAACGTTTATGACCAGCAAGGAGTGCCGTCATCATAGTGTTCTTCAAAGCAGACACCGCCTCCGAAACGGCTGGCACCGCAGCCCTGACACTGCTTTCTGCAGTTGAAGCTTACCTCTTCCTTCTGGGCTTTTATCCATTCCCTCTTTAAGAATTCCTTGGAGACACCGCAATCGATAAAATCCCAGGGGAATATTTCTTCCAGGCTGCGCTCTCTGGTAGTATAAAAACCGATATCCAGGCCACATTCCTCAAAGGCCTGCATCCATTTTTCATTGTCAAAATACTCGCTCCAGGCATCGTAGATGGCGCCTTTTTGGTATACATTCAGCAATACCTTTGAAACTCGTCTGTCTCCTCTTGCCAGAACACCTTCCAGAACGGAGGTATCTGCCTCATGCCAATTGTACTTGATACTCTTCTGATTCAGCTGTTCCATGATGGCCTTTTTTGTAGTGTAGGCTTTTTCCAAAAATTCTTCCTTCGTACACTGCCTTGCCCACTGGAATGGCGTGAAAGGCTTGGGAATAAAAAATGACGTACTTGTCACAATCTGGACTCTGCCGTTGACACGCTTGTCCTTTGGAACGGTATCGAAAAAGGTAGCTGCAATCTTATTAGAAAGCTCTGCAATACCACGGATATCTTCGTCCGTTTCCATAGGAAGTCCCAGCATGAAGTACAGCTTTACCCTTGTCCAGCCACCTTCAAAGGCAAGTGTAGCTCCCCTTAAGATATCCTCTTCTGTCAGTCCCTTGTTAATAATATTTCTAAGGCGCTGGCTACCGGCTTCAGGCGCAAAGGTAAGGCTTGTCTTTTTCACATCCTGCACCTTGCTCATTACATCCAGGGAAAAGGCATCTATTCTAAGAGAAGGCAGGGAAATATTAACATGATTTTTACTGCAGTCCTCAATCAAAAAATCAATTAATTCCGGCAGCTTCGTATAGTCACTGGAGCTTAAGGAGCTTAAGGAGATTTCCTCCTGCCCGGTGTTTCGAAGCATATTGACGGCATAATTTTTCAATACCTCTACGTCACGTTCTCTGACCGGACGATATATTTGACCGGCCTGACAGAAACGACAGCCTCTGATACAGCCACGCATGATTTCCAGCACTACCCTGTCCTGGGTAATTTTCATAAAAGGAACAAGGGGCTTTTGCGGATAATAGGTATTGGAGACATCCATCTCAATTTCCTTTAATATAGTGGTCGGCACACCTTCTTCAATGGGCGCAAAAGAAGCAATCGTACCATCCTCGTGGTAGGTGGGCTCGTAGAAAGCAGGAACATACATGCCGGGTACCTTTGCTGCACGTTTTAAAAATTCCTTGCGTCCCAGACCGTTTCTTTTGCATTCCCTATAGATGCCTACCAGTTTTTCATACTGGGTCTCTCCTTCCCCGATATAAAACAGATCAAAGAAATCGGCAATCGGTTCCGGATTGTAGGTACAGGGTCCGCCACCAATGACGATGGGCACGTCTTCTCCTCTGTCCTTCGCCAACAGAGGAATACCGGATAAGTCCAAAACCTGTAAGATGTTGGTATAACACATTTCATACTGGATGGTAATAGCCAGCCAGTCGAAATCCCTGATAGGATCCTGGGATTCCAGCGCAAAAAGAGGAATATGTTCCTTACGCATGATGGCATCCAAATCCACCCAGGGGGAATAGACCCTTTCACACCATACTCCATCGAACTGATTGAACATATCGTAAAGAATCTGAATACCCAGATGGGACATGCCGATTTCATAGACATCCGGAAAGCAGAATGCAATCCGCATATCTACCTCCTCTTTATTCTTTACGACTGCATTTACCTCACCACCAATATAGCGGGCAGGTTTTTCTATTTTTAATAAAATATCATCAGATAAAGCAAGCTTGTTCATATTCTTATCTCCAAATAGTTTTCAGCCGTCTTACGGCTTATTATTCTGCATGGTTTAAAGTATACGTGATTTCCTTTATAAAATCAAATGAATTTACTATGTAATTTTCCTGTAAGTTTTCGCGGATGCCGGAAGCATTGACAGAGAACCAAGTTCCTTCTGTGTAATCCAATATTATAAACAGAGAAAACAGCACAATAGCCACCAGAATCCGAAGGCCCAGGGATGAAGCATGCTTCCCGGTCTGAAGCATGTCATCAGCCTCAGTATTGGTGGCATTATTATAGTGCTGTCCGTATAAAATATTTTCACGACTGCGCAGTTTCATCCTGTTCTTGGTATTTTCTTCCCGGATATTGCGAATCAGTTCCAACCTTTTTTCAGCCGTAATATCACTCATAGTCACTCACTCCCTTTCCGTAAAAGTGATAAAAAGAGCAAGAAGTATACATAATATTATTATGTCAACTCCTTGCTCTTTTTCTTACATCTGATTGTTTTATTGTATGTGTTGTGGATGACAGTTATGCCATGTTGACAATACAATCTGCTGTCTCCGTTACTGACCACTACATTACCGCTTGGCAAGCTCTTCCGTAATTTCTTCCCAAGTGACTTCTTTTTCCACCATAAGTACCATCATATGATAGAGGAAATCGGAAATTTCATATTTTACCTCATTGGCATTGGGATTTTTGGCAGCAATAACAATTTCAGTAGCCTCTTCTCCCAGCTTTTTCAGAATCTTGTCAATTCCTTTATCGAAGAGATAATTGGTATAAGAACCTTCCTTAGGATGAAGCTTTCTGTCCTGAATGACTGCAAAAACCTCCTCAAATACCTTTAAAGGATTGCTGTTCTCTTCATAGTCCTTCTGAACCACAGTGTTGAAAAAGCAGGATCTTGAACCGGTATGACAGGCAGCTCCCACCTGGGAAACCTTTGCAAGAATGGTATCCATATCACAATCGGCCGTAAGGGACTTCACATACTGGAAATGCCCACTGGTCTCGCCCTTCAGCCAAAGCTCCTGTCTGCTTCTGCTGTAATAGGTCATCTTACCGGTGCGCAGGGAGTTCTCGTAGGCTTCTTCATTCATATATGCCACCATGAGTACTTCAGAGGTAATATAATCCTGCACTACTACAGGCACCATGCCATCAGAATTAAGCTTAAAGTCACTCCATTTATAAGCAGCCTCAAGGCTTTCCACACGGATACCGTTTTCCTTACAAAGATCTTTAAGGGCAAGAATTTCCTTCACATTTTCATTGATGGTATTGCCGGTCACTCCAGCCACATTCTCATAGGCAAATACCTCCAGCAGCTTATTCAGCGCCAGCTGGTTGATATGCACGACGAGGGGTAATTCAGTTATCTCAGCTGTTTCCCGTATCATATGGGCATTCATAAGGAGTAACAGGGAAACGTATTTCTCCACAAGCTCCTTGTGGGCAGCAATCACCTGATAATCATTATAAGCCGCTATAATCTTATCCTTACCAAACTTTAAGGAGACCTCTTCCGTAATCGCAATGTTTTCCGGCTTGCTGTAGTTTAACACCGCCTTTTTACAGCCGGCATAAAGCAGCTTCTTAATGTCTTCCATCCGGTGCACATTGCCGGCACCGTAAACATCCACCTCTACCGAAGCACAGATTTCTTTGATGATGTCCAGAGATTCCTCATGTTCCGCATCTCCTTTAGACATATCGAATACAATCAGCTCATCTATATTATTTTCACTGTAATATTTTGCCAGACGTACCGGGTCCGTATCCACAATAGTCATATCGTGAAGATCCTTTACTGCATGCGCATGGTATAAATAAATACAGGCTGTAAATTTTTTCGTATTCATACAAATAACTCTACCTTTCTGCACAGTATTGCACTTTTACAGACTGCCCTTTGTGCTTAAAACATCTTCAATCCGTGCATCTTTGCTTACTGCTTCATCCAACGCCTTGGCAAATGCCTTGAACATGGCTTCTGCCATATGATGATTGTTAATACCGGACAGCATCTTGATGTGCAGATTCATGCCGGCACTGTAGGATACCGCATAGAAGAATTCCCGTATAAGCTCTGTGTCCAGCTCACCGATCCGTTCTGTTGTAAACTGGCATTCATAATTAAAATAAGGTCTTCCGCAAAGATCGATGGCACACAGACACAATGCATCATCCATCGGCAGGATAAAGGAGCCATAGCGTTTGATGCCTTTTTTATCCCCCAAAGCCTCCTTAATAGCGGTTCCCAGAACGATACCGGTATCCTCCACCGTATGATGTCCATCCACCTGCAGGTCTCCCTTTACCACACAATTAAAATCAAAAAATCCATGCCTTGAAAAACCTTCTAACATATGGTTAAAAAAACCGATACCAGTGTCAATATTGCTTTTTCCGCTGCCATCCAGAACGAGACTTACAGAAATATCTGTTTCTTTGGTGGTGCGGGTGATTTTACTGTCACGTGCCATATAAACTCCTTTCTAACCTGTAATTATCATATTCATTACTATTCAAATCTTACTTTAATAGAATTAGCATGGGCTGTCAGTCCTTCGCTCTGGGCAAAAGCCTCAATGTCCTCATGTACTTTCAAAAGAGCTTCCCTGGAATAAGAAATGATACTCGTCTTCTTCATAAAGTCATCCACATTTAAAGGAGAGAAGAATTTTGCCGTGCCGTTGGTGGGCAGAATGTGGTTAGGGCCTGCAAAATAGTCTCCTAAAGGCTCAGAGGAATATTCTCCTAAGAAAATCGCACCGGCATTCTTAATTCTTGTCATAATATCAAAAGGATTCTTAGTCAGAATTTCCAGGTGTTCAGAAGCAATTTCATTGGCAGCTGCTACCGCATCCTCCATATTTTCTGCTAAAAGAATATATCCGTAATTTTCAAGGGACTTCGTAATGATTTCCTTTCTGGAAAGCTCTGCCACAAAGCCGTCCACCTGAGCGGAAACCTTCTCTGCCAGTTCCGGCGAAGTGGTAATCAAAATAGCGGAAGCCAGTTCATCGTGCTCTGCCTGGGATAACAGGTCTGCAGCCACGTATCTGGGATTGGCTGTTTCATCCGCCAGTACCAGTATCTCACTGGGACCTGCTACGGAATCGATGCTGACATGGCCGTATACTGCCTTTTTCGCTAATGCTACGAAAATATTGCCGGGGCCGGTAATCTTATCCACCTTAGGAATGGACTGTGTACCAAAAGCCATAGCTGCAATGGCCTGTGCGCCACCCACCTTGAAAATAATATCTGCTCCTGCAATATCAGCTGCAACCAGGGTCCCGGGATTGACCTTACCTTCACTGTTACAGGGAGTCGTCATAATGATTTGTGACACTCCCGCCACCTTCGCCGGAATGATATTCATCAGAACGCTGCTGGGATAAGCAGCCTTTCCTCCGGGAACATAGACACCGGCTCTCTCTATGGGAGTCATACGCTGTCCTAAAATAGTTCCGTCCGGTTTGGAATCGAACCAGCTGTTACGAAGCTGTTTTTCATGGAAAATACGGATATTTTCTGCAGATTTTTTGTAGACCGCAATCAACTGGGCATCTAATGTCCGGTACGCTTCTTCTATCTCGTCTTTTGTGACCTGCATATTTTCAGCGCACAAATCGAATTTGTCAAATTTTTTCGTGTAGGCAAAAACAGCCTCATCCCCATTTTCTCTTACAGTTTCCACGATTTCTGCTACAGTGGCTTCATAGCTGCCATAACTGGAGGGGCTTCTCTTTAATAAGTTCTTTAAGATATCCTTTTTGGTTGTGTCTGTCAATTTTATAATTCTCATATATAACCTTCTTTCCTACTGTCGATAAAAGCTATTTTGTCTGTAAAGCATCCTTCAGCGCAGTAATCAGTCCTGTAATCCTGTCCTTTTCCATCTGCATGCTGACCTGATTGACAATCATGCGTGCAGATAAGGGACAGATTTCTTCTAAAACCTCCAGCCCGTTTTCACGCAGGGTAGAACCGGTTTCCACGATGTCTACAATCACATCGGAAAGCTCCACCAGAGGGCCTAATTCCACAGAACCGTTCAATTTGATAATATCCACGGTCTGATGCTTTTTATTATAAAAATAATCCTTTGCAATATTGGGATACTTGCTGGCAACCCGGATACGTTCATGGTGCTGTAAAAGCTCTTTTGCACTTTCCGGTCCGCATACGCACATGCGGCACTTTCCAAAGCCAAGATCCAGTACCTCATATACCCGTCTGTTTTCCTCTAAAATGGTATCCTTGCCAACAATACCGATATCTGCAGCACCATATTCTACATAGGTAGGGACATCCGGTCCCTTTGCCAGAAAGAAACGCAGTTTCAAATCCTCATTGACAAAAATCAGCTTCCGGGAATCCTTATCTTTCATTTCCTCACAGGTAATACCAACCTTTTCAAACAGCTCCAATGTCTTATTCGCCAGTCGTCCTTTGCCCAGCGCAAACGTCAAATATCTATCCGTACTCATTGTAAATCCTTTCTGACCATCTCAACCAAAATGCCTGCTTTTCGCATTTCCTGTGCTTTTTTCAACACCTGAGGATAGTCTTCTTGGGTGTAGGTAAGCACCTTTTTAGGAGCGGGAAGTGTTATTTCCACTTTCTGTCTGGAAAGGGCTTCCAGGATATCGTCCACAACTGCCGCAAACCCGATAGCAGGTGCATCCTTGCCAAAATGATGCAGCAGAGAATCATAACGGCCACCTTTCACGATGGCATCACCGATTCCATAGGTATATGCTTTGAAAATAATGCCTGTATAATACCGGTACTTGCTAAGCATACCAAGATCAAAGGATACATACCTTTCCGTGCCATAAAGGGAAAGCACCTCATAGAGTTTTTCCAAATGTTCAATCGCTTTTACGGAGCGCTCGTTGTGAATGGCTTTTTTTGCTTCCCGTAATGCATCAATACTTCCAAACATGTCAGTTGTGGTCAAAAGCAACTTGCTGTTTTCTTTGGATACACCAGCAACATGCAAAATATCCTCTGCTGCATAATAGTTTTTGGCAGAAATGCACTCCCGTAACTGCAGCTCTGTTTCCTCGTCCAGACCGGCCTCTTCACACAGGCCCTTGAAGTATTCTACCTGTCCGATACTCACCTGAAAATTGGTGAGCCCGGTATTTAATAAGGATTCAATCACAAGATTGATCATTTCAGCATCTGCTTCTACAGAAGGCTCTCCAATCAGCTCTGCTCCAAGCTGGGTCACTTCTTTTAATTTCCCCTGCAAATTGGACGTGTTGATAAAGGTGTTACCGATATAGCAAAAGCGAATGGGAACACTCTCTTCCATAAAATACTTAGCCGCACAGCGGGCAATGGACGGGGTAAAATCCGGTCTGAGTACCAAAGTATCCCCTTCCTTATCAAAAAACTTATACAAATCCCTGGAAGTAGTCGTACCAATTTCTTTGGAAAATACATCGAAATATTCAAAGGTTGGTGTCTGTATATCTTCATAGCCAAAGGAAAGCAGCTTCCCGCGAAGGCACTCTTCCACCGCAAGCTTCTTTGCATATTCCCTGCCGTAAATATCTCTGACACCTTCCGGTGTATGCAGTAAATTCTGGTTCATTGTTAATCCTTTCCCTATAGCGCTTTAGCACTTTAACGTGCTACCTAATTAGCATGGTAGCATACAAAACTATTAGCAGTATACTAAATCAAAAAGTTTTTGTCAAGTTCATTCCCTATCCTCTAAATCTTTTTTCAGAACCTCCAGGTAAGGAACCAGCACACCGCTCTTTTTGGGTATCAGGTAATCCGGATTCAATTCCTCATACCGGAAGCTTTTCCTGCCGCCTTCCTTTGCCCTGTCCCAAAAATACTTAAGCATCTCATAGGGAAGGTAATAAAAAATATCCTTTGCAGTATAATAAATCAGGAAAAAAGCAATTCCTCCCTGCTTTTCAAACTGCCCCATAAACTCCACCTGATGCTCATGGATATTTTGAAGTGAAAAGGTGTCCACGGCACATTCCTTGGCATCAAAGCAGACGGGAATCCCCTGCACAACACCAATATAGTCCACGGTACTTTTCTGTTCAAAATAAGCCAATGTAATCTGCCTATGCTCCTTGTCCATTTTAATGGGAGTTATCGGGGTGGGAATTTTCTGGATAAGGGCCAGGCCGTTTTCTGCATATTTTTCATTCGTTCTGTTAATGAGATCCTCCAGTGTTGAACCTCTAAGACCGCGGGAATTCCATGTTGCCATAGGTAAAAACCTCCTCAAAAACCTTCGGAAGGGGTGCTTTGAAAACTTGCTTACTCAAATTTGAAAATGGGTCTTCTAATGCTGGAAATTCTACCCTGTATGCATGTAAAAGCTGATGCTTCACATGACAGGCTCTGCGATACTCTTCATTCCATTTTTCTGCCTGTTCTCCATACTTGGTATCTCCTAGTAGGGGGTGACCTATACTTGCCATATGAGCCCTGATCTGGTGCGTCTTTCCCGTAATCAGTTCTACCTCCAGGCAAGTACAATCCTTACCATAAGAAAGTGGTCTGAAAGCTGTTTTGATGGCACTGCCTTCTTTATCCGTTACCGATACCTTATTTTCTTTTTCATCCTTTATTAGGAAGCCATCCATCTCACCGGCTTCCTTCACATGGCCTTTGACTATTGTTATGTAATATTTCCCAACGGTTCTGTCATGAATAAGTTTCGATAGCATCTGGCTGCCGGGCAGTGAAATCCCACATAGAACCAGACCACTTGTATTGCG
>JBJFCM010000133.1:0-9923 GCA_051888955.1 Lachnospiraceae bacterium
TCCGAAAAGGTATAACCCAATTCTTTTCCCTCAGCCTCAAAAAAAGAAATATGCCCCTTTTGCCAGGACTCCAGGCTATCGTCCTCTCCCTCCAGTCTGCAAATATCGAAGGTGATATCTTTAAAGGGAAGTATCCTTACCCTGGTTGTCTCAATCACGCATCCGGGATTACCATCCCAGTCTGTCACAATGTAGTAATCTCCCTTTTGGGGGATTTTGTCTCCCTCTATTTCATAGCCCCACAAACTGCTGGAAGTTGCCTTCTTTGCCCCGTCCAAAACCAGGCGCAGCAGTTCATTTGCCCATTTTTCCGTCATTTCAAAATGAAAGCAATCTACATAAGTGGTATTTTCGGCAAGACCCTTACTTTTCAAAAAATTCTTCCAAAACAATGCGGTATCCATATTTCTCCATCTGCACCCTTTTTATTCCTTAATCTCGCAGTACGCCATTCGAGAGCTTTCAGCTCTCTTATTCACGGGCATTCGCCCTATCAAGCCCGTCAGAAATAAATTTGTATGCAAGCATCCGATTTATTTCCGCCCGGCTTGGCACTGCTCATTGCTTTCGTGAACATTATACCATTCCCCGGTCCTAATCTCAATCTTTACTCCACCATACTCAAAAAGGAGCCGTCACAGAATGCTGAAAACAATTCTGTGACAGCTCCTTTTTCTCTTTATCTCTACAGTGTCACGCCCTGTTTAAATATTGCCATATCATGGAAGCCTGCTTCCTCGCTGCAAACCTTTTTGCCGGAAGCTACTTCCAGCACATAATCAAAGAATTTCTGGGTGGTCTCTGCCACATCCGCATCCTCTACCAGTACACCGGCGTTAAAATCAATCCAATTGGACTTCTTACCTGCCAGTCTGGAGTTGGTGGCAATCTTCACGGTAGGAACCGGAGAAGCGAAGGGAGTACCACGCCCTGTGGTGAACAGGACGATCTGTGCCCCTGCTGCTGCCAGCGCCGTGGCTGCTACCAGGTCGTTGCCGGGTGCGCTTAAAAGGTTCAGCCCCGGTGTCTTAACGGTCTCCCCATAAGCCAGCACACCTTTTACATAGGAGCTGCCGGACTTCTGGGTACAACCCAGGGATTTATCCTCCAGAGTGGAAATGCCACCCTTCTTATTACCCGGTGAAGGATTCTCATAAATGGTCTGATTGTGGCTTGTAAAGTAATTTTTGAAATCATTAATCAAATCCACTGTTTTATGGAAAAGCTCTTCATTCTCACAGCGGTTCATGAGCAGTGTCTCCGCACCGAACATCTCCGGTACCTCGGTTAAAATCGTGGTACCCTTTCTTGCTGTCAGCATATCGGAAAATCTGCCTACCAGCGGATTGGCGGTGATACCGGAAAGGCCGTCACTGCCGCCGCACTTCATACCTACAATCAGCTTGCTGGTGCCTACCTCGCTGCGGGTAAAGGTCTTAGCGTAGTCAATCAGTTCCTTACAAAGCGCCACACCGTCTCCAATCTCATCTTCACTTTCCTGTGCTACCAGGAATTTTACTCTGTCAGGGTCATATTCCCCAATGTATTTTTTCAGCTCGTCGATATTGCTGTTCTCACAGCCCAGTCCCAGTACCAGCACACCGCCTGCGTTAGGATGATTGATCAAATCCGCCAAAATCGTACGGGTATGCTCCTGGTCATCTCCCATCTGGGAACAGCCGTAGGGATGAGGAAATGCAATAACCTCCTCTACGGTTCCACCCACATACTCATTGGCCTGTCTGGCAATAGCAGTGGCTACGTTGTTCACACAGCCAACCGTAGGGATAACCCAGATTTCATTTCTGACACCTACCTTGCCATCCTTTCTGACAAAGCCCATAAAGGTAGCTTCTTCTTTTTCTTCTATCTCTACCTTGACCGGTTCATAGTGGTAGCTCAGCAAATCGCCCAGAGCGGTCTTTACATTGTGAGTGTGAATCCACTGTCCCTTATGGATATCCTCTTTGGCGTTGCCGATACGGAAACCGTACTTGATGACCTCGCCACCTGCGGGGATCTCACAAAGTGCCATCTTATGTCCTGCCGGAATCTCTTCCGCCGCTGTTACCGTAATGTTCCCAACGGTAATGCTTTCCCCTGCGGGGATGGGATTTAAGGCAACGACTACATTGTCATTGTCATTGATTTTTATAAAGTTTTGCATAATGCTGCCCTCATACCATTTGCTTTGATATCGTCAAGGTAAGCTGCTACTGCATCTACCAGTCCCTCTACCTTAGTCAGATCCTGTCCGTGGAACTCTTCATTGGAAAGATATGCCGTTACAAAGGTCTTTGTATCCTTGGTGCTGTATTCGCTGAAGAATTCCAGTACCTTGGCATCGTCCATGATATTGTATTCCTGTCCGTTTCTGTGTCCAATCAGCGCTTTGTCTCGAATCTCTGTACCTGTATAGAATGCCATCAGTGCTGCGATGGAGAAGGTCAGATGTACAGGAAGCTTGCCGTATTTCTCTACATATCCTAAAAAGCTGGGAAGACATCTTGCTCTCCACTTGGACACGGAGTTCAGAGAAATGGATAACAGCGCGTGCTTTACGTAAGGGTTGTTGAAGCGGGTAATCACTGCTTCCGCAAAATCCTTCAAATCCTTTTCCGGTAAAGTCAGGGTAGGAATGACTTCATCAAAGATAGTCTTTTCCATAAAGCTGCGGATATCCTTATCCTGCATGGACTCCAGCACGATATCGTTGCCTGCCAGATAGGAAGCCAGTACAAAGGAGGTATGTGCACCGTTTAAGATACGAACCTTGCGCTGCTTGTAAGGCTTCTGGTTGTCGGTAAAGATAACAGGCAGTCCTGCATCGGGAAGCGGGAACTCCTTGCTGATATCCTTGTCGCTCTCGATAACCCACAGAGCAAAAGGCTCGCCGGTTACCAGAATTCTATCCTCATAGCCCAGACTCTCCCAGATAGATTCTACTTCATCTCTCGGATATCCGGTGATGATACGGTCAACCAGCGTAGAGGTAAAGATACATGCCTCATCCACCCAGGTCTTAAAGCCGTCTTCCAGTCCCCAAAGGGCAATCAACTGCATTACGCACTTCTTTAACATGATACCGTTGTCGTCAATCAGCTCAACGGGAAGCATTACCAGGCCCTTTTCCATATCTCCGTTGAAATGTTTATATCTCTCATATAAGAACTTGGTCAGCTTGCCGGGGAAGGTCTTGGGCGGCTCCATCTCAAATCTGTCTGTATCATCAAATACGATACCTGCTTCTGTGGTATTGGAAACCACGAAACGAAGGGTGTCAATCTTAGCCAGGTCCATGTATTTATTGTATTCCTTATAAGTGTCCACAGCATCTGCCACACTGGTAACCACACGATTGAGTACCTTTGCTTCGCCGTCCACGATACCCCTTAAGGAAACAGTGTACTGACAGTCCTGCTCATGGAACATATCCAGGCTGCCGAATTCAATGGGTTTAATCAAAACAATATCGCCATCAAACTTTCCGGATTCATTGGCAATGTCAATCATATAATCTACAAAACCACGAAGAAAGTTTCCTTCACCAAACTGTACTACCTTGATAGGTCTGTCCTTTTTGCCGCTCAGCGTTCTGTTCATTCGTTCCATTTTTCTTCTCCTAACTGTTCTTATATTCTTGTTTTTTATCTTTTTTCATCCTGCTCCTACATTTTCTGTAAGTGCTTACATTATGATTTTACCTCGAATTTCAGGTTTCGTCAATACACCTTTACAGATAAAACTATCTAAAATGAATGTCAAAAATTCGACATCTTTTATGTGAAAAATATCTATTGAATTTCTTTTACACTTCATTTATAATTCAAATTAGGTTTTATGAAACCGCTTACATCGTTATTTTCATGACAAAAGGGGCCTGCATATGACGACTAATATGACAATTTACGATATTTCTGAAAAAGCCGGTGTTTCCATTGCTACTGTTTCCCGTGTTTTAAACGGAAGCAGCAATGTCAGCGAAAAGACCAAGAAAAAGGTTTTGGATGTCATCAATCAGTATGAATATACGCCAAATGCTTTTGCCAGAGGCTTGGGACTGAATACCATGAAGACCATCGGCGTGATGTGTGCAGACTCTTCCGACCTCTATCTTGCTAAGGCGGTGTACTATATTGAACAGAAGCTGCGTGCCAACGGCTATGACAGCATCTTATGCTGTACCGGGTATGACCTGGAGACCAAAGAGAATTGCATGGACCTGCTGATTTCCAAAAAGGTCGACAGTATTATTCTGGTAGGTTCCAATTTCATCTATGAAAAAGACACCGACAATAAATATATTCTGGATGCAGCCTCTCAGGTACCTGTGATGCTGTTAAATGCTTCCTTTGATGCCCCCAATGTATACAGCATTGTTTCTGATGACTATACTTCCATATATGAGGCCACCAGACAGATGATTGCATCCGGGGTAAAGGATATCCTGTATTTCTACAATTCCACCTCCTACAGCGGCAAGAAAAAACTGGCCGGCTACAGGGCAGCCATGGAGGAAGCCGGATTGTTGAAAAGCGGTAACCTGATGCAGTTTTATATGGGTTCCCATGAAGATATCCACGCTATGAGTGACCAGCTGATGAAAATAAAAAGTAAGGGACTTTTCTTTAACGGTGTGATTGCCGCTGATGACAATCTGGCCATGGGCGCCATGAAATACGCACTGGCTGCAGGCTTGCGGGTACCGGAGGAGCTATCCATTATCGGCTATAACAATTCCCTGCTGGCCACCTGCTGCAATCCTGAGCTGACTTCCATTGACAATAAACTGGAAACGCTCTGTCAGCATCTGATCACCACCCTGATGGGACTGTTATCCGGCAAGGAAATGCCTAAAAAGACTGTTTTTTCAGGCGAAATCATCCGTCGCGGAACCACTCTTTTGCAATAATACGGTTTTCAGAACCGATACACTAATAAAAACAAGAGGAGAAGAACAATGAAAGCATTTATGGACAAAGACTTTTTACTCGATAACGAGACCGCAAAGGTACTCTTTCACGACTATGCGGAAAAGACACCCATTCTGGATTATCACTGCCACATCAATCCCAGAGAGATTGCTGAGGACCGCAAGTTCGACAACATCACGCAGGTATGGCTGGGCGGTGACCATTACAAATGGCGCTTTATGCGTTCCTGCGGTGTAGAAGAAAAATATATTACAGGAGATGCTTCCGACAAGGAAAAATTCTTCAAATGGGCTGAGTGCCTTGGAAAAGCCATCGGCAATCCTTTATATCACTGGAGCCACTTAGAGCTGCAGAGATACTTCGGCTACACCGGTACCCTCAATAAAAACACTGCCGAAGAGGTATGGAACCTCTGCAACGCCAAACTGGCCGAGCCTTCCATGAGTGTGCGCAATATCATTAAGCAGTCCAATGTTACCCTGATCTGCACCACCGATGATCCTATCGACAGTCTGGAATGGCACAAGAAAATTGCAGAAGACGCTTCCTTTGATGTAAAGGTACTTCCTGCATGGCGTCCCGATAAGGCTATGAACATTGAAAAACCTGACTATCTGGACTATTTGGAGAAGTTGGCTGCTGCTGCCGGCATGAGCGAGATTACCACCTTCGCTTCCCTGAAAGAAGCCCTGAAAAAGCGTATGGCTTTCTTTGCTTCCATGGGCTGCAACGTATCCGATCATGCGCTGGAATTTGTAATGTACTATCCTGCTTCCGAAGACGAGCTGGAAGCTATCTTTTTAAAGAGACTGAACCGCATAGAGCTTACCAAGGAAGAAGAGTTAAAATTCAAGACCGCTTTCATGCTCTTTGTTGGTGAACAGTATCATGATTTAGACTGGGCAATGCAGCTCCACTATGGCTGCAAGCGTGACAACAACACCCTGATGTTCGAGAAGCTTGGTCCCGACACCGGTTATGACTGTATCAACAACTACGCACCCAGTGCACAGATGGCTGATTTCCTCAATGCACTGATTAAAAATGACAAGCTGCCCAGAACCGTGATTTATTCCTTAAATCCCAACGACAATCAGGCTATCGGCACCATCCTCGGATGCTTCCAGGATTCTACCGCTGTTGCCAAGATCCAGCAGGGCAGCGCATGGTGGTTCAATGACCATAAGACCGGCATGATCGACCAGATGACTTCCCTTGCAAACCTCGGCAATTTATCCGGTTTTGTAGGTATGCTGACAGACTCCAGAAGCTTCCTGTCCTACACCAGACATGAGTACTTCCGTCGCATCCTGTGCAACCTCATCGGTACCTGGGTAGAGAACGGAGAGTTCCCGGCAGATATGGATACCCTGTCTGAAATCGTAACTGACATTTCCTACAACAATGCAAAACGCTACTTCAAGTTTCCCCTTTAATCCTTGAAGCAACTCATACCGGCATTGTTGATTTTACTCCCTTTTCCTGTGCGCCAAATGGCGCACAGTGCAAAGAGCCATGCTCCTTACAGGAACATGGCTCTTTGTATCTAGAGGAAGTTATTGAGAAAGGGGATTTTCTCTTTCTCTATTACTATATAATAATTTTTACTATGTTTCTAATAAAAATATAGCTTTTTTTCTTTTTAATACTGTTTTTTTGTGGTAGAATATTCGTAAAGGGAAGTGAACGAGGAAATCTGAAGCATTTTCGAGGTTCTGCCCGCAAGGAGGCAGCCATGGACCATAAAATTTCCAGTGAAGGAAAACACAAGGACATCGATCAGATTAGAATTATCCGAGGCAAACGCAGCGTGGATTCTCCCCTGCAGCCCGACCACTATCACCGGTACTACGAGATTTTTTACCTGTTGTCCGGCAAATGCCGTTTCCTTTTAAAAGATAATTTGTACTCCCTGGAGAAGGGAGATTTGGTCTTTATAGCGCCGGGAGAACTGCACCACTCCCTATACTACCCGGGCATTACCTGCGATATCGTGGCCCTTTACTTCAAGGAAGATTTCCTGATACCCGGACTTTTCTCCCACCTGCATCAAAAAAACGCGCTCCCGGGACATTCCTTTATGGGTACGGTTCCCAGCCTGTATCAGGAAGAATTTCAGACCCTGCTCGCACGCATGCTCTCCGAAAGCATGCAGATAGACGAGCATTCCCCCTCCTTTATGACCTGCCACTTAAATGAACTGCTGCTGCTTTTGATTCGGCACAGCGTCATGTCTGAGGCAGAGCCTGAACTTGTCAATGCCAGAGAAGTGGACATCATGAAAGCCACCAAATATATTTACCGGAATTTCAACAAGCCTCTGACTTTGGATGAGGTCGCCGGAGTAGCGGGCCTAAGCCCCACCTATTTTTCCAAAAAATTCAAGCTGCTGACCGGCATGGGCTTTAAAGAATATTTGAATTATATCCGCTTAAAGCACGCCTCTGCTGCCCTGCTTACCACAGACAATTCCATTACGGATATCGCCCTGGAATACGGCTTTAACGACAGCAATTACTTTAAGGATTTATTTAAAAAAGAATACGGGAAATCTCCCAGAGAATACAGGAAGAGCCGCGGGAACTGATTCCGCGGCTCTTTGCTTATTTATTCCGATATCTAATTAGTACTCCATTGCCTTCTCTTCGCCGTTCATAACACGAAGTGCACCCTGTGCCAGTGCAAGCAGTTCGTCCTCACCGGGATATACGGTGAAAGGAGCAATCCATTCAGCCTTCTGCTTTAAGTTGGCAATGACATCTGCGCCATAAGCGATACCGCCGGTTACGATGATCTGGTCTACCTTGCCCTCCAGTACGCAGGCCATGGAACCGATATCCTTTGCTACCTGATACAGGAAAGCTTCCTTTACTTCTGCTGCATGGGCATCACCCTCGTTAGCCATCTTGGTAACGGTACGCATATCGTTGGTACCAAGGTAAGCATTGAAGCCGCCCTTACCTACGATTTTGCTGTATACTTCCTTCTCTGTGTACTTACCGGAGAAGCACATCTTAATCAGTGCACCGGAAGGTACCGCACCTGCTCTCTCAGGGGAGAAAGCACCGTCACCGTCAAGAGCATTGAATACATCCACTACCTTGCCGCCGATATGAGCACCTACAGATACACCGCCACCCATATGTACCACAATCAGTCTCAGGGATTCATAAGGCTTACCGATTTCCTTGGCATAACGCTTTGCAACAGCCTTCTGGTTCAGTGCATGGAATACACTGGTACGGGGAAGCTCGGGTACGCCGGAATATCTTGCAACAGTCTGCAGTTCATCCACTACAACAGGGTCAACAATATAGGAAGGTACTCCTAATTCGTCACCGATTTCTCTTGCCAGGATGCCGCCTAAATTGGAAGCATGCTGTCCCTGCTTACCGATTTCCAGATCATGCAGCAGGTCGTCCGTTACCGCATAGGTACCGCCGGGAATGGGCTTTAACATACCGCCGCGGCCTACTACTACGTTCAGAGACTTCATATCGAAGTTCTTTTCTGCCAGCAAATCGGTAATAATCTTCTTACGGAAATCCTTCTGGTCTACGATAGTAGCATACTGGCTGATTTCCTCTGTGCTATGTCTCAAGGTCTCTTCAAATAACAGGTTCTCATCCTCAAATACACCGATTTTGGTGGAGGTGGAGCCGGGGTTGATAATCAAACTTTTGATAGACATGTTGTTTCCTCCTGATTTCTTCTATTATGTCGGTTTTCCTATCCATTTTCACCACGCTTACGCGTTCTTTTTCATTTCCTCAGCAACAACAGCTGCAAGGGCCATGGAATTTACCTTGGTCTCGAAGGTGTCGGAGCGGCTGGTCAGGATAACGGGTACCTTGGTGCCTGTCAGGATACAGCCGTTCTTCACGCCGGGTACCATATGCACGATAGCCTTGTAGGTCAGGTTGCCTGCATGGATATCCGGGAATAAGAGGATATCTGCGTCACCCTGAATCTTTCTGTCGGTGGCACCCTTATGCTTTGCTGCCTCAGGATCAATCGCCAGATCCAGAGAAAGAGGTCCGTCAATGATACAGCCCGGAATCTCTCCTGCCTCGTTCATCTTTACAAGCTCTGCTGCCTCAACCGTAACAGGCATCTTAGGATTAACAACCTCAACGGCTGCGAGCGGCGCTACCTTCGGGCACTCTACGCCACATGCATTTGCTACCGGAATGGTATTCTTTATGATATTTACCTTGTCCTCCAGGGTCGGATAGGTCATAAATGCCACGTCGGTTAAGAAAAGAAGCTGCGGAATGGCAGGAACATCAAATACGCATACATGGGAAAGCACGCCGCCTGTACGCAGACCGACTTCCTTGTCCAATACGCTTCTCAAGAAATTCTTGGAATCGATCAGACCCTTCATATACATGTCAGCCTTGCCGTCATGTGCCAGCTTTACGGCCTTTAAGGATGCCTGAATCATATCCGGCTCGTCAATGATTTCATAGCCTGAAAGATCCATGTCGATGGAGGCTGCAATCTCACGAATCTTTGCTTCATCACCAACTAATATCGCATCGGCGATGCCTCTCTTCTTTGCTTCTCTTACTGCTTCCAGCACTGCTTCGTCCTGTGCTACGGACACTGCTACCTTCTTCATATCGCACTCATTTACCTTGGCGATAATTTCATCAAAACCCTTCTTCATTTCTACACCTTTCCGTCCAAAAGGACATCTTTCGTTCTAAAAAATTTATCGTTAAAATAATAACACAGTCATGTCCAAAAATCAACCCAATAAGCCCACTTCGCTATTGTTTCATCCTTCTCATGGAAAACTTTCACCCAAATGGGCTTAAATATATAAGTCTCTTTTCGGAGCGGTTTGATTCTATCTTATCATATGTTACAATAAAAAGAGTAACAAGTATGCAAATCGGAATTTGTAGAAAAAACAAAATTAAGAAATGCTATAAATAGTGGTATTGCTATCAAATTAAATAGTAACTTATAAATTTATCAATA
>JBJFCM010000134.1:0-9889 GCA_051888955.1 Lachnospiraceae bacterium
AATTGCTTCCCCACCCAGTACAGCAGTCGTATAAGGAATGTTCACTGTCACATAAACATCGTTTCCTCTCCGCTCATAGCCTGGCTTAGTTCTAACGTGCACCTTCAGCATAAGGTCCCCGTCGGCTCCGCCACCCATGCCGGATGCGCCCTTTCCTTTCAGCCGGATGCTCTGTCCTTCGTCTATGCCGGCCGGAATGTGTACCTTAAGAGAACTGGTCCTGCCGCTTTCCTCCCGCAGCTGCAATACCTTATCACATCCAAAAACTGCCTCATCAAAACTGATTGTAATATCTGCATGGGCATCCGCCCCCTTCTGCCTAAAGCTTCCGCCCTCAAAGCCGCCTCCGGTATGAAACCGGAAACTGTCTGTATCACGACCATGGAACATGTTTCCAAAGAGATCGTCGAAGATATCTCCCATGTCCCCGCCGTTGAAATGAAACTCCTGATAGTTGCCGCCATTTCCAAAACCGCCTGTAGTATAGTATTCTCCACCGGCCCGGTTCTGTTCTGCACCGAAGCCTTCTTCAAATGCTGCAAAGCCGTACTGGTCATACAGCTTTTTCTTTTCAGAATCACTCAGGACATTGTACGCCTCTGTAAGTTCCTTGAATTTCTGTTCCGCCTGCTTATCTCCCGGATTGGTATCCGGATGGTATTTCTTGGCAAGCTTCCGATATGCCCGCTTTATTTCTTTTTCATCTGCACTGCGGTTTATCCCCAGCACATCATAATAATCTTTCTTTGCCATCAAGCATCACCTCCCAAATAAAAGAAGGAAACATGCCATTCCTCTTTCAGCTTTTGTTATATATGTTATAGCACAATTGCCGATATTCATCAATAGCGAATACCGGCAATTCTCATAAAGTTTTTGTGAAATTTTTATGAATTGATAAAGCGAAAGTAAATCATCCCATCAGATTATTTCGTCTTTCTTCGACATGACACTCATATACGCCGGTCGGATAATTCTGTCCGCCGTAATCATTTCCTCTATCCGGTGAGCGCTCCAGCCTACAATTCTTGCAATGGCAAAAATCGGCGTATACAATTCCATCGGTATACCCAGCATTTCATAGACAAAACCGCTGTAAAAGTCCACATTGGGGCTCACGCCCTTTTGAATCTTTCTCTTCTCTGCAATCAATATCGGCGCGATTTCCTCTATCTCATTATATAAAAGCAATTCCTTTTCCTTGTTCTTTTCGATTGCCAGCTTCTCCACATATCCCTTTAAGACCTTCTCTCTGGGATCGGATAAGGAATATACCGCATGTCCCATGCCATAAATCAGGCCTTTCCCATCAAATGCTTCCCCATCCAATATCCTGCTTAAATAATCTGCGACTTCCTCTTTATCCTCCACATCCCGGATATGCTCCTTAATGTCCTCCATCATTTCCATGACCTTCTTATTCGCCCCTCCATGCTTCGGCCCTTTTAAGGAAGACATGGCAGCGGCCATTGTGGAATAGGTATCCGAACCTGAGGAAGTAACCACTCTGGTCGTGAAGGTAGAATTATTCCCTCCTCCGTGCTCCATATGCAAAATCAATGCCGTATCCAGCACCTTTGCTTCCACCGGCGTAAACTTCTTATCCGGCCGCATCATCATCAACAGGTTTTCTGCCGTAGAAAGTGTCGCATCCGGATGGTGGATAAACATGCTTTCTTCGTTTTCATAATGATTGTAAGCATTATAACCGTATACTGCCAGCAAGGGAAATTCACTGATTAACTGAATACATTGCCTTAGTGAGTTGCTTACGCTCGCATCCTTTGCATTCTTATCGTAAGAGGCCAATGTCAGAATGCTTCTTGTCATGGAATTCATAATGTCTTCCGTCGGGGCCTTCATGATGACATCCCTTGTAAAATTCGTCGGCAGAGTACGGCACTGTCCAATCAGCTCTGCGAACTCCTGCTGTTCCTCTACGGACGGCATCTCTCCCATCAGCAATAAATATGCTATTTTTTCAAATCCGAGTTCATTACTTCCCAGACTGTCAATCAATTCTTCCACCCTGTATCCCCGATACCATAATTCCCCATCACAGGGTATCTTTTTTCCGGCCACATTCTTGAAAGAAACTATTTTGGAAATATTGGTAAGTCCGGTAAGCACACCGTTTCCTTTCTCGTCCCGCAATCCCTGATTGACCCCGTATTCCTCATAAAGCCGCGGTGCAATGCTGTCATTAGTCCTACAGACAGCCTCTTTTTCCTTCGCATACTCATTCACAAGATTCGTCATCTTCTTCCTGCACCTCCGTTCCTTCCATTTCACTGCTCATAACGGTTTCCAGCTGTTTCATCATCTGCAACAGCAAAACCAGATTTTCTTTTCCGTATTTTTCAATGACCCGTCCGTAATAGTTTTTTAAAATGGTTTCCTGGCGAACAAGAAGCTTCTGCCCCATCTCCGTAATCGTTACATAGGTTCCTTCACTTCCGTTCCCGTCATGGGACCAGGAAAGCAGCCCTCTGTCCTTCAGGCCACCCACCATTTTGGATGTCTGTCTGATGGTAAGCTGCATTTTGTCTGCCAGATCTTTTAAATAAGTTCTTCCCAAATAAATCTCTGAAGTTTCACTGGTTGCGGAAATAATATGTAATGCTATATATTCCGAAGCGCTCAATTCCTGAAAAAGCTTCTGTATCTGGCCCTTGTTCATGATATATCTGCGATATGTCAGCTCATTGGACAAGTTCACAATATCATCCTTAGACAGCAATTCTTTCTTTTCCTGCATAAAATCCCACTTCCTTCTCTTTCTAATCAAGCCATATAATGTTCTATTTTAAACTGTTTATTTTTAAACTATTATATAAAAAAGAAAGCCTATGTCAATAGACTTTACTTTTTTTTAATATTTCATTACTTCTTTTCCTGCTGATTTATAACGCGTTCCATGTTTTTGCCTATCTTACCGGCAATCCTCTTTAGCTCTTCCATTTCCTCGCCGGTGATTCCCAAAAACAGCTCCGTATTCAGTTCATTCCATTTTCTCGTTATCTCGTCCACAATTTCTTTTGCTGCCTTTGTAATGCAGTAATGCACATATCTGCGGTCGGAGGTATCCTGGATAGCCACCAGAAAATTTCGCTTGCAAAGCCCGTCCACCGCCTGCGAAATATGCCCTTTATTGGCTTTTAAGCGTTGGCATATATCTGCTGATGTATTACTGTCGCCCGCTTTTGACAGGTAATATAAGATTTCTATTTCTATCCTTTTCAGCTCATACCGCATTCTGATTTCCGACAGTTCACATTCTCTCAACTTTTTAAACTGACTGCCCCGCAGTAAAATCTCTATTCCTTCCTCCACTGCTTTACTCCCGCTTTTCTGACGTTGCATGACGTCTTTTTCTAAATTGTTTAATTTTAAACAATTCTAACGTCAATCATTTGCTTTGTCAATCGTTTTTCCGATTTGAAGCAGATTACCCGATACATGGTTCACCTGATGGAAGGACTCTTCTACCTCTCCTGCTGCCACCTTCTGAGTCTGGGATTCCTGTACGATTTGATTTGCCTGGGCAAGCGTATTTTCCAAAAGCTGCTGCATCTGCTTCACCATTTGGAGCACCTGTTCTCCATGCGTTACCGTATCCTCACTGGAAGCTGCAACCATCCGTGCCTTTTCACCGGATTCTGACTGCAGTCTGCCTAAGCTTTCAGCTTCTTTTCCAACCGCATGCAGCTTTTCGATTCCATTGGTTATGTTATTCAGATTCTCCTGATTGGAAACCCGAACCTCCTGAAGCAGTGAGAATATCTTGCGAATAATACCGGTAATGGCATCGCTGGCCTGTTTGGAATTGTCAGCAAGCACTCTGACTTCATCCGCTACGACACTGAAACCCTTTCCCATTTCCCCTGCCCGCGCTGCTTCTATGGAAGCATTTAATGCAAGGAGATTGGTCTGGCTCGTGATTCCGGCAATCGTATTTGCAAATTCGGAAACCTCCTTCATACCGGTTTCCAGACTTGCAATGGACTTTTCCGTCTGATGGGCGGACTGCTCAATTACCTGCATATCACCTGTAGTCTTTTCCATAAGCTCGATATAACCATTCATTTTTTCCGTGGTTTCCTGTGAAATCTCCAGCATCTGCGCCGTATTATTCACAATAACGTTCACGGTCTGGTTCAATTCATCCATGGAACTGCAGACAGAATCTGCAAACTGGAAGCTGTGATTGCAGTCCTCCAGAGTGGCCTGCGCAGAACTGGTGATGACCTCATTGGTATTGGCGAAACCATGGATGCAGCCCTCCAGTTTCTCCACTACGCCACTCAGTTCCTCAGATGCATTTTTACATTGCTCTACCAGGTCTGCCGTCTGCTGGGTATCTGCGAATTTCAACAGCATGTTATGGGATACTTCTGCGATTTTCACACAGACGATACTCATTACAACCGCTTCCAGCGCAAATCCGAGAGAGCGGCTGAAAAACCACTCAAAATTGGTGGCATATTCAATCTGCGGCACATTAATGGAGCGGAAATATAACGACCCTATCAATAAGAAAAAGCTGATGATTGAAATACGCAGAGTAAATTTCTTATCATAATAAAAGATGCTGAATACCATGGCAAGTGCATACGTCATATAGATACCTATGGTAGGATCGGTAGCCATAAGTGCAACCAGCATCCCCAGTGCCAGCGTACTGATGTATTTCATTGCACCTATAGGCGCATTCAGCCTGTACGCAAGGGACGGTCCCATGGTTACCACGATAGCTATCAGGGTAAGGGGAATTAAGTTCTCAATTTTGGATTGGAATATCCCCACCACAGACAATAGTATCAGCAGAGGAAATACCAAAATCAACCACCTTAACACCTTGACCGCCATTTTTGTTACTTTGACATCATTTTCATAAAAAAATTTTTCTTTCATCGTCTGTACCTTCCTCTGCTCTTTATCCTTGTATCGCCTAAACGCTTTTGGCTTTATCAGAATTTCCTATAAAAAGCGCAGAGCCATCCACCCAAATCTGGTTGAATGGCTCTGCGTCTCAGCGTCCGGCTCTTTTCGTAAACAAAGAAACTGTTACGTTCTGATACCTATTATACGCAATACTTTGCCAATTGTAAATGCATTTTTCTGATAAAGCATCACACCCCTGAATAGGAAGAAAAGCCTCCGTCGACAGGCAGTACAACACCTGTAATGAAGCTTGCTGCCTGCTCATTCAACAGAAAGAGCAGCCCGCCTTCCAGCTCTTTGGTCTCCCCGAAACGTCCCATGGGTGTGGCCGCCAGTATTTTACCGGTACGGGCAGTGGGAGTGCCGTCTTCATTCCAAAGCAGCTGCGCATTCTGTTTCGTGGAGAAAAATCCGGGAGCAAGCGCATTCACACGGATGCCCACTTTAGAAAAATGAACGGCAAGCCACTGGGTAAAATTAGATATGGCCGCCTTCGCCCCAGAATACGCCGGAATCTTTGTCAACGGCGTAAACGCATTCATAGAGGAAATATTCAAAATACTACATCCCTGTCTGCCAATCATCTGGCAGGCAAAGGCCTGTGTGGGAATCAGGGTGCCAAGGAAGTTCAGATTGAACACAAATCCTACTCCGGAAGCATCCAAGTCGAAAAAGCTCTTGGTATCGGCATCGATATCTCCAATTTCAAAGTATTCCTTGTCAGTGGTCGCTTTCGGGTTGTTGCCGCCTGCACCATTTACCAGGATATCACAAGGACCTAAATCTGCCAGCACCTGTCCGGCCACCGAAGTACAGACTTCTTTATCCAATACGTTGCAGGCATACCCTTTGGCAATTCCGCCCTCTTCGCAAATCTCATCGGCATACCTGACAGCTGCTTCTTCATTCAGATCCAACAGTGCCACCTTTGCCCCTGCACGGGCCAGCACTTTGGCAAAATAGCTGCACAGCACACCGCCGGCACCGGTTACCACGGCAACCTTTCCGCTCAAATCGGTATTCAGAACGTTCTTATTCATTTTCTTCTCCTCCTTTGGCTTTTTCACACGCTTCAAACAGACCATTTATATAGGCTGCCCCCAACGCACGGTCATAAAGACCGTAACCGGGCTTGCCTGTTTCTCCCCAGATCATGCGTCCATGATCGGGCCGGACATAACCGTCATAGCCATTGTCCACAAGCGCTTTTACTATCTCATACATGTCCAATGTGCCACAGGAGGACAAATGTGCCCTTTCCTCAAAGGAACCGTCCGGCATATTCTTTACATTCCGGATGTGCATGAAGGCAATCCTCCCCATGGCAGCGTATTTGCGCACCATGGCAGGAACATCATTGCTCTCGGCACAACCGAGGCTTCCGGTACACAGACACAGGCAGTTTGCCGGACTGTCTACCAACTGAAGAAAGCGATCCAGATTCTCCTCACAGGTAATGATACGAGGCAAACCGAAGATGGGATACGGCGGATCGTCCGGATGGATTGCCATCTTCACACCGCATTCTTCCGCAACCGGAATCACTTTTTTCAGAAAATGCTCCAAATTCTCCCACAAACCGGCTTCTCCCAGTTCCGCGTAGGCAGAAATCAATTCCCTGACTTCCTCCTGCGTATAACTGGAATCCCAGCCGGGAAGATGGATGTCATCCTTCAACGGGTCCAGCCCTTTTAACTGCTCCCAATACATTACCAGGCTCGTGGAGCCATCGGGCGCCTTTTTGTCCAATTGGGTACGAGTCCAGTCAAATACCGGCATAAAATTGTAGGTAATACACTTTACACCGTATTTTGCACAACGGCGGATGTTCTCACAGTACACCTCCAACAGGTTTTCCACATCTCCCCGCCCCAGCTTAATATCCTCGTGAACAGGCACCGATTCTACCACATCAAAAATCAATCCGTGATTTTCACATTGCTCCTTCATTCTTTTCAGGCTTTCCTCCGGCCAGACCTCTCCCGGCTTCACATCATATACAGCAGAAACAATGGAATGCATACCGGGAATTTGTGATATATATTTCAAAGAAACGGGATCTGTTTCCCCGTACCAGCGAAAGGATAATTTCATGTTCATATTTTTTCCTCCTCTAACTATCAGACACCTGATATACCGCGCCTTCTCTCCAGTTCAGCCACATTGGATTCCACTCTCTTTTTAGTCAGCGGATAGAGCAGACCAAGGATAAGAGCACCAAGAATAAAACTGATTCCGGGAAAGATTGCTGCAATCTGATAAATACCATCTTTGACAGCTTCTGTCTGGACAACAGCAAGAGAATCATATCCGATGCCTGCCAGTGCCCATCCGCTTATACCGCCGGCGATAGCCTGCCCGATTTTTCTTGAAAAAGAGTAAATGCCATAGACCATGCCGTCGTCACGACTGCCTTTTTGTACTTCACGATTGTCGATAACGTCCGTAACAAGAGCATATGCCTGCATACTGAAGCACTGTCTGGCGAGAATTGCAATAAACGATACACCGATGTATACCCAGACATTCTGTATCTTCATAAAGGCAATCATCAGGTAAACAACTCCGGTAATAGCAAAGCATACCGTACCGCTTTCCTTTTTTCCAAAACGCACAGTGATCGGAGTAGACACCCCCAGAAGCAACAGCGTGGCAGGGAGGATAAGGACGGAATAGATGGATAACGCTTTGGAGCTGTTAAAATAATCTATGAAAAGATAGTTGTTAATGCCCTGTTGGAAAAGGGTCGCAAAAAGCATAATCAGTGCGGATAAAATCAAGCCAAGGAAGGCACGGTCAGTGAATAATTCTTTTAAAATACCAAAGAGGGTTGATTTTGGAATATTCACAAGATTAATATCAGCTTCTTTTTTTTCAGGTTTGACACGTTCAGTAGTCATGAAATAGCATAAAAAATAGCATAGAATTGCACACAGGGAAAATACGCCTGCCAGTATGGTGGTGTGTCCGGCATGAACAACCTGATTACCGTCAGCATCCCGGTAATAGACCACAAGTGGTGCTACCACATTGATGATAATCATAGCCAGAATGCCGCCCATGGACCTGAATACAGAAAGAGAGCTTCTGTGCTTCGGTTCATTTGAGATAACAGATGCCATAGAACCGTAAGGGATATTAATGGACGTATAAAATATGGATCCCCAGAGGATATATGTAATGAACATGTATGCAATTTTTACGTTCATGGAGGCATCCTGCAAAAATGACTGATACATCATAAATGATGACAGTGCAACGAAACCACACATTCTTCGGATCCAGCAGCGGAATTTTCCGTCTTTTCCGGGCTTTGATACGTCCACGATTCTTCCCATGCCGATGTCGGTGAATGCATCCAGACACCGGGCAATCAGGAACATAGTACCGATAATATGGGTACTGATACCCATGACTTTTGAATAGAACACCATAACATAAGTACTAGCAAAGATAAAGGTAAAATCATTTCCCAGGTCACCAAGCATATAGCCGACCTTGTCACGCATTCCAAAAGGTTTTATATTGGATTTGCTTTTGTAAGTATTCATTTCCGATTCCTTTCTTATTTTTTAATACGGTTTAGCTTACGGTTGATTTTTAGCACATCTTCTTTTTTAAATACCAGTCCCGGCCCCATGGTACCTGCCATGGAAATCAGCCTCTTGACAGACATACCATAGAGGAAAGTTTTCATCTCCGGATTGTTCAGGTCGATATTGCGGGACTTATCCTTCGGCTGTGATTTTTTTGAAGGATGAAGTTTCATTTTCAGGACAAGCTTGAAAATCATTCCCTTTATGAAACGGGCACCTTTTGGAGTAGCCAGAATATCACCAAGCTTGTCGTTGATAGAGAAGTACCCCTCCGGAGTGGTAATCTCGAACCAGTTGATGACATCGCCTTTTTCTTTCATGCGGTAGTCTTCGTTGAAAGTATCCACTTTACGGATGAAGCTCTCATCTGTGCAGTCTCCGGCTTTTGCAAGAAGGGTTGTGGTTCCCTGGTTCGGAACAAAAAAGTAGAAGAAATGGTCTTTGCTGGCCTGTTTCTCAAGGCTTTTTCCGTTGACGAACAGTTCTACCTCCGGCAGATTGGAGTATACGGTCACTTTTGTTGAGTCTTCTACACGATCTATGTACCGTTTGCCACAGAGATGAACGAATGGCTCATCGGAAAGCCAGGCTTTGTATGCATAGAAAGCATCTTTTTTGTATTTCCGGTCAAATGTCACCAGGCCTTTATGGTTCATCCCGTCTTCGCCGCCTTCTGATCTCGCATCTGCTGCAAAGTCAAACATATTCCATACATAGGTCGACCAGATAAACGGTCTGGTGAAGAGTTGTTTGATTAGTTCTTCGTGGTAAAATGCCTGATATTCTTCTGTATAGTCTCCCTGTACAGGATCAGAGCTGTGCCAGTTCAAAGCTTCACATCCGTATTCACTCATACCGATTGGCTGTTCGGGATATTTCCGATGGAAGGTATCCATGAACTCTCCATTCATAGAAGTAGTGCCGCCGTACCAGCCATAATAATGGTTATAGGATACGACATCCGGAATATGTACATACTCCTCATCCATACTGCACATCGTAACTACGGCCTGCGTTGTCAGTCTTGTCGGATCCAGACTGTGGGCAAGGTCATTCAGAGCATAGTGGTTTTCCAGCAGAGCCGGCTCGATTGAACCTCCCATAGTAATCTCGTTTGACAGTCCCCATACTGCAATGGATGGGTGGTTGTAGTTCTGAATGATCAACTCTCTCATCTGGAGAAGTGTGTTGTCTCTGCCATTTTCCAGATGGCGGGAGATATAAGGAATTTCTGCCCAGATGATCATTCCTTTCCGGTCACAGAGTTCATAAAAATACTGATCATGCTGATAATGCGCCAGACGGATGGAAGTTGCTCCAATCTCACAGATCAGATCCATATCTTCTTC